>NZ_JBHVST010000012.1:104969-170812 GCF_042885015.1 Streptomyces sp. NPDC058086
CCCGGGGACACACCTCCCGGGGCCGCACCTCCTGGGACCGTGCCCGCCGGGACCGTGTCCGCCGGGGCGGGTTCCGGCGGACGGGGTTTTGGCGGGCCGGGGCGGGTCGGGGCGGGGGACGGCGGGGGAGAGCGGGTGCCCGGCCTACTGCTGCCCGGACTGCCCTCCGGCCTGCCGCCAGGGACCTCGCCTGTTCCGCCGTCCGGTCTGTCGTCCGGTGTGCCGCCGGGTCTGCCGGCCGGTCTGTCGTCCGGTGTGCCGGCCGGGCTGTTGTCCGGGTGGGGGGCCGGGGGGCTGGCCGGGCTGTCGCCGGGGCGGCCGTTGCACGTGGCGGGGCCGGACGGGCCGTGGGAGCAGGTGCACGACCAGCTCGCCGGGCAGGGCCATGCCCTGGTGCACACCACCTGGGGGCAGTGGCTGACGGCGGCGCTGCTGGATCCCGGGCTGCGGTCTCTGCTCGGTCGTGACTGGCCGCGTTACCGGCAGACGGCCGCTCCGGAGGGCCGGCTGCGGTTCGCCGTCTCCCGGATGGTCCTCAAGCACACCGCGGCCGCCGTGCTCCAGGTCCCGGCGGACGCCCTCGACCTCGCCTACCGGCCGGGCGGCCGTCCGCATCTGCGCGGCCTGGCCGAGGCCGAGGTGAGCCTGGCCCACACCGACGAGCTGATCGTGGTCGGTATCAGCCGCAGCGGGCCGATCGGGGTGGACGCCGAGCCCGTCACCCGCCGGCCCTCCTTCGAGCTGCTGCACCCCTATGTGTGCACCCCGGACGAGGCCGCGGAGCTCGCCGCGCTGGGCGAGGACGAGCGGGCGCTGCGGCTGCTGCACCTGTGGACCCTCAAGGAGGCCTACACCAAGGCGCTCGGGCACGGCATGCGGCGCCGTTTCTCGGCGGTCGGGTTTTGCCGCGACGAGCAGGGCCGTACGGTCCTGGCCGGCGAGCCGGACGGTGTGGCGCGGTGGATTCTGGCCACTCATCTCGTCCACGGCCGGTATCTGGTCAGCAGCGCCCGCCGTCCGCCGGAGGAAATCGAGAGCGCTTCGCGGCCCGCTCCACACCCGCTCGAGGAAACAGGCCTCCCACCTGCGGCGACGTTAGGCTGGCAGCTGCCGGGCAGCTCCGGCGCACAGCCGACATGACGAGAGGCGGGCGTCGTGAACCACCGTGCAGCCACCCCACCGCACCCGGCCCGGCCCGCCCCCGCCCGGCCTGTCCCTGCCCGGCCTGTCCCCGTGCGGGGCGGCGCCGCCGTAGGACGTCCCGGCGGCAGCTTTCGCTGCCGCCCGGCCCGTCGCGGGCCGGGCGCCGCGGCCCGCGCCCACCGCGCAGCCGGCCCGTTTGCCGTCACCCCGCCCGATGCCGTCCCGCCCGAACCCGCACCCGCAGTGGCCGTGCCCGCCGTGCCCGCGCCAGCGGCTGCCGCACCCGCAGTGGCCGTGCCCGCCGTGCCCGCCGTGCCCGCCGTGCCTGCCGTGCGTGTCCTCCCCACGCCCCTGCCGTCCTTGCCGGTCTTGCTGGTCTTGCTGGTCGGGTAAGGGGTGCAGGGGGCCGGTCCGCCGTGCCGCGGGGGCGGGTTCTGGGGTCCGGGAGGGCGGATGAGCAGCCAGTACGTGCCGCAGGGCGCTGTCCTTGCCGTGGTGTACGAGCCGGTCCCGCTGCCGGCGGGCGGCCCGCTGGTCCTGGAACTGCGCGGCCCGCTGGGCCCGGCGGACGCCGAGACGGTCGCCGCCCGGCTCGCGCAGCGCCACCGTGCCTTCGGGGTCGCGCTGGACAGTCACCGGCCCGGCCACCACACGCTGCGCCTGACCCCGCCCGCCGCGGGCGGGTGTGCTGCGCTGCCCGCGGACCTGCTGGCCGACCTGCTGGCCCCGCCCCCGCCGGGCGGGGAGATCCTCCCGGTCACCGGACACCAGCAGACCCTGCTGCGCGCCGCCCTCACCCCCACCCCCGCCGGCACTCCCGCCCCCGCCGGCACGGGCACCGACAGCAGCGACAGCAGCGACAGCAGCGACAGCAGCGACGGCGGCGACGGTGGTGGGGGTGGTCTGGTCGAGCAGTTGTACTGGGACTGGTCCGGGCCTTTTGACGTGGCGCGGTTCGCCGCGGCGTGGCAGTCCGTCGTCGACCGGGAGTGTGTCCTGCGGGCCTGTTTCGACTGGGTCGCCGCGCCGCGTCTGGTGCTGCACGCCCGGGCCGAGGCGGACATCGCCGTGTTTTCCCCGGCCGCCGTCACCTGGCCGCAGCTTCTGCGGCGGGACCGGGCGCGGGGGTTTGTGCTGCACCGGCCGGGGCTGCTGCGGCTGACCGTGCTGGAGGCGGAGCCCGGCGGCGGTGCGGGTGCGGCGCCGCGGGTGCTGCTGACCTATCACCCGGCTCTCCTCGACGAGCGGGGTGTGCATCTGCTGCTGCGGGAGTTCTACCGCGCCTATGCCGGCGGCGGTGTCCTGCCCGGCGGGGAACGCCGTCCCGACCTGCGCGACCACGCCCGCTGGCTGGCGGGCCAGGACACCACGGCCGCGCGGCAGTTCTGGGCCCGCGCCGCGCCGCCGCCGCGGGCCGCCGCCCGCCCGGGACGGCCGGGCGGTGCCACCGGGCAGAGCGGGCCCGGTCTGCTGCGCACCCGGCTGCGGGCGCCGGAGACCTTCCGGCTGCGTTCCTGGGCCGCGCTGCGCGGCGCCGCCGAGTCCAGCGCGCTGCACCTGGTGTGGGCGCTGCTGCTGTACCGGGCGGCTCGCGCCCCGGGGCCGCTGCCGGTGAGTTTCGGGGTGCAGCTGTCGGGCCGGGACATCGCCCTGCCGGGTGCCGCGGGCATTCCCGGCCTGCTGGACAGCCCGCTGCCGATGACCGTGACCGTCGATCCGGCCGCCCCGCTGGCGGACCTGCTGCACCAGGTCCGCGACACGCTGCTGGACCTGGCCGCCTACCCGTGGGCCAGCACCGAGACGATCCGCGCGTGGACCCCCCGCCCGCCCACCACCCCCGCCCCCGGCCCTGGTCCCGGCCCCGCCCCTGGTCCCGGTCCCGGTCCTGTTGCCGGTTGCGGTCCTGTTGCCGGTTGCGGTCCGGTCTGCGGTGCCGGCAGCACCCTGGTGCGTTTCGACGGCCCGCTCCCGCTGCCGAAGGCCCTGCGCAGCGAACTCGCCGCCCAGGGCGTCCACGCGGACACCCCCCGCAGCGCGGCCGGCGCCACCGGCGGGCCCGTCACCCTCGCCGCCCGGCACGACAGCGCAGGCGGCCTGGTCCTGGGCCTGTTCTACGACCGGGCGCAGCTGGCGGACGAGGACGCCGCCGCGCTGCACTCCCAGTGCGTACGCCTGCTGCGTGCGCTGCCCGAGTACCGGCAGGCCGAGGCCAGTGCCGGACAACTGCTGGACCTGCTGGCCCACAGCGCGATACCGCGTATGGCCCGGCCCGTGCCGCCCCCGCCGCACCCCGCCCTGACCGTGCTGCGGCCCGGGCATCCGCACGCGGACGTGATCTGCCTGGTCACCGCCCCCGGTGTGCCGGCGGGCAGCTACGACCTGTTCGTCCGCGGCCACCGCGGCCCGGAGCAGATCGTGGCCGTGCACGGGGACGGCGCGCCGGGCGTACTGCCGGCCGTGCTGCACCAGGCACCCGGGCCGGGCCGGCGCCTGGTGCTGTGCGGGTGCGGGCCCGGCGGGAGGGCGGCCTACGAACTCGCCCAGCGCACGCCGCATGCTCCCGGCGCCGCGGCGGCCGTGGTCATGACCGGCATCGGCGACGCCGCCGCCTGCGCGTCCGCCCTCGCCCGGGGGGTGCGCTCCGTCCTCACCCCGCCCCCCTGAACCCGCCCCGCCCCGCCCCGCCGTCCCGCCCCGCCGTCCCGCTCCGCCCCGTGTCAGGGCCGGCCGAGCCGGAGCTGGACGTACGTCCGCTCGCCGTGTGCGTCCCTCTCGCCGATGGTGACGCCCTCCCGTGCCCCGGCGGGCTCTTCGGGTATCCCGCCCCTCTGGCAGGCGGCCTGCGCGAGGAGTTCCTCGCGCATCCGTACGCCGGTGAGGCGCCCGGCCGGCGCGCAGAGGGCCGCCTTGCGGTCGGTACCGGGAGCCTGGCCGCCCGCGGGGTGGAGAGCGGGCCTTGTCCCATCACGGGGTTCAGCTCACCGGGCGTGCTGCCGGTCCTGGCCGCCGGCCACTCGACGGCGGTGCGCAGGTCCCCGTATCCCGTACCGGTGGAAGAAGTCAGGGCAGCCCGGCCATCGGTTCGCCGGCAGGTGCGCCGGGGCCTGGTTCTGCCGGCCAAAGACGCTCGATACCGTCCACGGCTCCGCACCGCCCGAGGTGTTCCTGAGCACGCCGGCACACCGTGCTGACGAGCGGGGAGCCTGGCGCTGGAAGGCGCGGGCGCGGCGCCGCGCCCGCGCAGAAGGGGGCCCGGCCGAGCCGTCGAGGGCCGCCGAGGGGGAGACGGCCGACCCCGCCGGGCAGCCCGGGCGGACCCCGCCTGCCCGCCCCGGCTTCGGCCCCGGCCCCGTATGCCACCGGCCCGCAGCACCCCTCCCGCCCCCGCCCGTTGCCCGCCCCTGCCCGCCGCGACCGCGGCGGGCAACGGACAGGAGCAACGGACAGGAGCAACGGACAGGAGCAACGGACAGGAGCAACGGGCAGGAGCAACGGGCAGGGCCCGTCAGGCGGTGAACAGGTCGTAGGTGGAGCTGTGGCGCGGGCCTGCGAGGACGTCCAGCTGGGGGTCGACGGTCAGGACGGCCTGGTGGAGGCGTTGCAGCTGGGGGGAGGGTTCCACCCCCAGGTCCTCGATCAGCCGTACCCGCAGCCGGCGGTAGACCTCCAGCGCGGAGGCCTGCCGGCCCGAGCGGTACAGCGCCACCATGGCCTGGGAGTGCAGTCCCTCGTGCTGGGGGTGACGGGCGGTCAGTTCGATGAGTTCGGCGATGAGTTCGGCGTGCCGGCCCAGCCGCAGGTCGGCGTCGATGCGCCGTTCCACGGTGACCAGCCGGCTCTCCTCCAGCCGCACCACCTCGATCTCCAGGACCGGCCCCAGCCGTACGTCGACCAGGGCGGGGCCCTGCCACAGGCCCAGGGCCGCCTTGAAACGGGCGGCGGAGACCTCGTCGTCGCCGCTCTCGAAGGCGGCCTGTCCCTCCCTCGTCAGCCGGTCGTACTGGTGCACGTCGACACAGTCGGGCGGGATCTGCAGCAGATAGCCGCCGTGCCGGGTGGCCAGCACCTCCTTGGCGCCGCCCGGCGCACCGGGCCCCATCGCGGTGCCCAGCCGCCGGCGCAGCTGCAGGATGTAGGTCTGCAGCGTGGTCAGCGCGCTCTGCGGCGGCTGTGTCGCCCAGATCTCCTCCATGAGGGTCGGGACGGGCATCACCCGCCCGGGATACAACGCCAGCAGCGACAGGATCTGCCGCGGCTTGCCCGCGCTCGGAACGATGGATCCCCCGTTGACCTCGGCACTCAACGGACCCAGAACCTGAATCCTCACGGTCTCCTCCGTATTCCGCATTCCGTATGTCGTCGAGCTCCTTGTCCCGTTCCATTCCGTTGGCCAGAAATCCGCGCCGCCGCTCACGCTAGCCGCGGCCGTCCCCGTCCAGCGTTTTCCTGGATCCGTTCTCGAGCGGACTTCCAAGTCCGGTGCCGCGTACGCCGTTTGACGCTCTGGAGAACGTGTGTACGGCCGCTCGAGGAGAACTCCTGATTCCGCTGTCGCCGCACTCCACACGGCTACCGTCGTCCCCTTTCCCCGCGCCGGCGCGGGGGCCGGCCGGATCCGTAATCACCGCCACCGGCGCAGTCAAGACACCATTTCCCCGGCCCCGCCGCGTACGCGCCGCACCGCGCGCCGCCCGCGCCGCCGCCCGGCCCGCGCCGCCCCTCCACCCGCCCGCCCGCACGGGCGGCGGCTGGCCGAAGCGTTTCCCCCCGCCCCCCGCCCCCCGCCTCGCGGCACACGCCCCCGCGCCCGGTCCGCCGCCGTGTGCAGTGCTCTTCGAGCGCAGTGAGAGCGGTTCTTGAGCCGGGTGGCCGACGGTGTCCCCACGACCGAAGGAGGGGTATGGGCACGCCGGAGCACCACGAGCCCGTCCTGCGCGTGGAGCGCGGGCAGGCCAGCGACGAGGAACTGGCCGCACTGACCGTGGTGCTGCTCGCGCTGCGCGCAGGCGGCGCGTTCCCCCGCCGGGGCAAGCCGGTCAACGGCTCCCGCTGGTGGCGGCCCCGCACCCGCCGGGCCCCGCGCAGCTGGCAGTGACACCGGCCCCGCACCCACCGGGCCCCGCGCGGCCGGCGGTGATGCGGAACTACCCGCCCCAGAAAGGGACCTGACATGGCAATGACCACCGCCCCCGCCCCCGTTTCCGCCCAGGGCCCGGCCCCGGCCGCGGGCCCGGCCCCGGCCGAGCGGGGGCCGGCCGGTGTCCGCGGTCGCGTGGCCGAACTGCACGCGATCCGTGAGGCGGCCCGGCTGGGCCCGGGGGAGAAGGCGACCGCCGCGCAGCACGCCAAGGGCAAGCTGACCGCCCGGGAACGCATCGCCCTGCTGCTGGACGACGGCAGCTTCCAGGAGGTCGAGCAGCTGCGCCGGCACCGGGCGACCGGGTTCGGCCTGGAGGCCAGGAAGCCGTACACCGACGGTGTCGTCACCGGCTGGGGCACGGTGGAGGGCCGCACGGTCTTCGTCTACGCGCACGACTTCCGCATCTTCGGCGGCGCACTGGGCGAGGCCCACGCCACGAAGATCCACAAGATCATGGACATGGCCATCGCGGCCGGCGCGCCGCTGGTGTCCCTCAACGACGGTGCGGGCGCCCGCATCCAGGAGGGTGTGAGCGCGCTCGCCGGGTACGGCGGCATCTTCCAGCGCAACACCAAGGCCTCCGGCGTCATCCCGCAGATCTCGGTGATGCTCGGCCCGTGCGCGGGCGGCGCCGCCTACAGCCCCGCCCTGACGGACTTCGTGTTCATGGTCCGCGAGACCTCGCAGATGTTCATCACCGGCCCCGACGTCGTCAAGGCGGTCACCGGCGAGGAGATCACCCAGAACGGGCTCGGCGGCGCCGACGTCCACGCGGAGACCTCCGGCGTGGCGCACTTCGCCTACGACGACGAGGAGACCTGCCTCGCCGAGGTCCGCTACCTCCTGTCGATGCTCCCGCAGAACAACCGCGAGAACCCCCCGCACACCACCCCCCACGACCCGGCCGGACGGCGCGGCGAGATTCTCCTGGACCTGGTCCCCGCGGACGGCAACCGCCCCTACGACATGGCGAAGGTCATCGAGGAGATCGTCGACGACGGCGACTGCCTGGAGGTCCACGAGCGCTGGGCCCGCAACATCATCTGCGCGCTGGCCCGTCTGGACGGCCAGGTGGTGGGCATCGTCGCCAACCAGCCGCAGGCCCTGGCCGGCGTGCTGGACATCGAGGCCTCCGAGAAGGCCGCCCGGTTCGTGCAGATGTGCGACGCCTTCAACATCCCGATCGTCACCCTGCTGGACGTGCCCGGGTTCCTGCCCGGGGTGGACCAGGAGCACGGCGGGATCATCCGGCACGGCGCGAAGCTGCTGTACGCGTACTGCAACGCGACCGTGCCGCGGATCTCGCTCATCCTGCGCAAGGCCTACGGCGGCGCCTACATCGTCATGGACTCCCAGTCCATCGGGGCCGACCTCACCTACGCCTGGCCCACCAACGAGATCGCCGTGATGGGCGCGGAAGGTGCGGCAGGCGTCATCTTCCGCCGGCAGATCGCCGAGGCCGCCGACCCCGAGGCCATGCGCGCCCGCATGGTCAAGGAGTACAAGTCCGAACTCATGCACCCCTACTACGCCGCCGAACGCGGCCTGGTCGACGACGTCATCGACCCCGCCGCCACCCGCGAGGTCCTCATCCGCTCCCTGGCCATGCTGCACGCCAAACACGCCGACCTGCCCTCCCGCAAACACGGCAACCCCCCGCAGTAACCCCCCGCCCCGCCCCCGCCCCGCCCCTTCCCCGCCCCGTCCCCGCCCCTTCCCCGTCCCGTCCTGCCCCTTGCTGCCCCCGTCCTGTCCCGGGAGCAGACCCTGCGGTCTGCTTTGCGGGCCGCCGGCCGCGGCGGGCAGGGCCGGGGCCCGGCCCCTTCCCGGAGGGTGCGGACCGGAGAATTCCGGCCCTCCGGCGGCCTGTTGCCTGTCTGTCGCCGGCCTGCTGCCGGCCCGTCACCCGATAGAAACAGCACGAACGGTCTAGTATTGACAGACCGGACGTGCTGTTTTGTAATCGTGGGTGCGGCACGGCACACCGACCAGGGGAGACGGCGTGGACATCGATGTACTGGGCGCACTGGCGGTGCGGGAGAACGGGGTGTCCATCACCCCGACCGCGCCGAAACCGCGGCAGGTCCTGGCTCTGCTGGCGCTCCACGCCGACCAGGTGGTGCCGGTCGCGGCCCTCACCGAGGAACTGTGGGGCGCGGCCCCGCCGCGCAGCGCCCGCACCACGCTGCAGACGTACGTGCTGCAGCTGCGCGAGCTCATCGCGCAGGCGCTGGGGGACGACCGGGCCGCCGCCAAGGACGTCCTGATGACCCTGCCGGGCGGCTATCTGCTCGCCTCCGGCGGCGGCAGCAGTGACGTGCGCGCCTTCGAGCGGCTTGCGGGGGAGGGCTACCGGGCCATGGACCAGGGCGCCTTCGCCGAGGCGGCCCGCACCCTGGGCCGGGCGCTGGCGCTGTGGACCGGGACCGCGTTCGCCGACGTCCAGGCCGGGGCGCAGCTGGCGATGGAGGCCCGGCGGCTGGAGGAGAGCCGGCTGTGCGCGCTGGACCAGCGCATCGAGGCCGATCTGCGGCTGGGCCGCCACCGCGAACTGCTGCCCGAACTGACCGTGCTGACCAGCCGTTACCGCACCCACGAGAACCTGCACGCGCAGTTCATGCTGGCCCTGCACCGCTCGGGGCGGCGCAGCGAGTCGCTCAGCGTCTACCACCAGCTGCGCGCCACCCTCGTTGCGGACCTGGGCCTGGAGCCCTCGCCGCGGCTGCGGCGGCTGCAGCACTCGATCCAGACCGCGGCGCCGGAGGCGGCACCGGCGCCCGCCCCGGCCGACGGCGCAGGCCCGCCCGCACCCGCGCGGGTCCGCTGACACGGCGCGGACCCGCGCGGGCCGGCACGGCAGGGCAGTGCGGCAGGGCGCGGCAGGGCAGCTTTCGCGGGGCAGTGCGCGAAGTGACGCGTGGGGGATGCGTGGGGGATGCGGTGACGGCGCCGGCGGGCGGCTCATTCTTTGGGCGGAGGGCCACGGCGGCGGCTGGTTCCCGGGAGCCAGTCACCACCGGCGGGGATCACCACGGCCGGGGATGTGGCGGGGTGCCGGCGGCGCCCACAATGCCACAACGGCCACCCGGGATACGACCCTTGGAGACGCCCACCATGACATCCGTCCCTCAGCCGCCCGCGGTCTCGCCGACGCCCGCGGCCGACGTGCTCGCCGAGCTCACCGCGGTGCTGGCGGGCATGATGCGCATCGAGCCGCAGACCCTCGACGCGCAGGAGCCCTTCCGGCTGCTGGGCCTGGACTCGATGCTGTCGGTCGAGTTCGTCGCGGCGCTCAACGCCCGCTACGGCACCCGGATCGCGGCCACCGCACTGTATGAGCACCCGACGCCGGAGGCACTGGCCCGGCACGTCGCGGCCGAACTCGGCACCCCCCGCCCCGCCACAACCACAGCCACAACCACAGCCACAGCCCCAGAGGCAGCCGCGGAGGCAGATGCGGCCGCGGCTGCGGTCGCGGCTGTGGATGTGGAGGCGGTCACGGGCACGCTGCGGGGGCAGCTCGCCGGGATCCTGCACTGCGGGCCGGGGGACATCGATGTGAGCGCGCCGTTCGCGGCGCTGGGGCTGGACTCGATCCTGGCCGCGGAGTTCCTGGCCGGCATCAACCGCACCTACGGCCTCAGCGAGCAGCCCGACCTGCTCTACGACCAGCCCGACCTCAAGGCCATGGCGGCGTACGTCAGCGCGCGGGCGGCGCACAGCGCGCACCGCATGCCCGCGTCCGGCCGCCCTGGCGCGGCTTCTGCCGTCCCGGCAGGGCGGGCGGGGCCGTCCCCGGCGCATCCGGCGCCGGGCGTCGCCCAGGGTCTGCCGGCGGCGGAGGTCGATCTGAACGCGCTGCTCGACGCGGTACGTGACGAGGTGCTCAGCATCGACGAGGCGGCTGCCCTGCTGGCGGCCCGCTCCGCCTGACGGACCGTCCGAGACGAAGGGCGCACGGTGATGGACACCCGGGAGATCCTGACGCGGTTCAAGGGCGGCACCCTGCGGCGTGAGCACGCCGTGGCCCTGCTGGCCGGCACTTCGCCGGTGGTGGCCCCGCCGGTGGTGGCCCTGCCGGTGGCGGCGGAGCGTGAGCCGCTGCCCGGCCCCGGCCCCGGCACTGTTCCCGGCCCCGGCACTGTTCCCGGTGGCGGCGACGGTGCAGGGGCGGGGGCGGGTGTGCCGTGTGCGGTCGTGGGGATCCAGGGCCGTTTCCCGCAGGCGGGGGATCTGGACGCGTTCTGGCGCAACGGGCTGCAGGGGCGGATCGCCGCGGCCGCGCTCCCGGGCGGGCGGCGGTCGGCGTGTGCGGGCTGGCGGGGGCATTTCCTGGACGGTGTGGAGGAGTTCGACCCGGACCTGTTCGGGCTCGATGCCCGGCAGGCGGCGGGTCTGGACCTGCGGGAGCGGCTGCTGGCGCAGAGCGCGTGGCAGACGCTGGAGAGCGCCGGATACGCCGGAGCGCGTCTGGAGCGGCTCACCGCCGCCGACGGCACGGCGCGCAGCGTGGGTGTGTATGCCGCTCTCGGCCCGGCCGGCGGTGCGCTGCCGGGCACCGGGCGCCGGCACACCGCCCCCGCGGCATTTCGGCCCGGACCGGCCGCGCGGCTGTCGCGGCTGCTCGATCTGCGCGGGCCCAGTCTGAGCGTGGACACCGGTGACTCCTCCTTCCTGACCGCGCTGCACCTCGCGCTCGGTGCGCTGCGCGCGGGCGAGTGCGCCGCGGCGCTGGTCGGCGCGGTCGAGCTGCGCCTGCATCCGGCGTGCCAGCGGCCCGGCGGCGGTGAGGGGGTGGCGGCCGTGCTGCTCAAGCCGCTGGCCGCGGCCCGTGCCGACGGCGACCGCGTGCACGCCGTGATCCGCTCCAGCGCGGTCGGCCACCCGGGCCGCGCCGCTCCCGGCCCGCAGCACGGCCGGCTGGTCGGCCGCGCGCTGGCCGCGGCCGGCCTGCGGCCCCCGGACGCCGGACCGCGGTGGGAGGCGCCGGGCGCCGGCCCGCAGGTCCCGGACGCCGCCCTGAAGGCTCTGGGGGTCGGTCTGGAGGAGAATTCCCGGACGGTGGCGGCGCTGGTGGGCGATGCCGGGGCGGTGACCGGGGCGGCGGCCCTGGCCCGCGCCGTGGGGCAGCTGCGCCACGCCGTGCTGCTGGCCGGCCCGGACCGCCCCGCGCCCGCCGCCTGGGAGCCGGCCCGCCGCGACGACGGCACCGTGCTGCCCCGCAGGGCGCTGGTCAGCGTGCCCGGACCCGCAGCCCCCGCAGGCTCTGCGGACGCCGCAGCCCCCGCAGACGCCGTAGGCCCCGCAGACACAGTGGACGCGGCGGACGGCACGGACGGCACGGACGGCACGGACGGCACGGACGGTGGGGAAGGCACGGACGGCACGGACGGTGTGGGTGCGGTGCTGGTCGTGGAGGAGGCGCCTGCCGTCCCCCGCGCCCCGGCCCGCACGGGCCCGCCGCCGGGCACGCGTCCCGCGGAACTGGTGCTGCTGTCCGCCGCCACGCCCGCGCACCTGGCGGCCACCGCCGGCCGGCTCGCGGCCGGCCTGTCCGACGGCGGCGGCCGGGACGGCGGCCCGGCGGGCCCGGATCTCGCCGCGGTCGCGCACGAACTGCGCCTGGGGCGGGCGGTGTTGCGCTGCCGTCTGGCGGTGACCGTCCGCACGGTCGCCGAACTGGCCGACGCGCTGGCCGGCTTCGCCGCGCACGCCGGCCCGGGCACAGGCCCGGCGGGCGTGCGCAGCGCCGATCTGCGCACCGCCGCAGGCCCGCCGCTGATCGAGGGACTCGAGGAGACCCGCGCTTATGTGGCCGCCCTGTGGCAGGGCGGCCGCCTGGAGCAGCTGACACGGCTGTGGCTGGCCGGGGTCGACGTCTGCGCCGTACTGCCCGCGCATCCCGGCCCGGCCGCCGTCGAGCTGCCCGCCACCGTGCTGCGGCCCCGCCCGCCGGAGCTGGGCCCCGGCACGGACGGAGCACCGCGGTGACCGCCCGCCCCGCACCCCCGGCCACCCCCGGACCCGGACCCGCCCCCGGGCCCGCCCCTGCTTCCGGGGAGGGGGGCGGGGAGGTGGTCAAGCTGTGGCTGTGTCCCAACGACGGCCTGCCGCCCGAGGTCGCGCTCCTGCTCGCCACGCACTGGCTGGACGCGCAGGAGCAGAAGACCGCGAGCCGCTTCCTGTTCGAACGCGACCGGCGCCAGTACCTCCTGGCCCACACACTGGTGCGGCGCGCGCTGGCGCTGGAGGCGGGCCTGGCCGAGGCGGAGCTGGTCATCTGGCGTTCCGCGCGGGGACGGCCCTTCTTGCGGCCCGCCGCCGCGGGAGGGCCGCGCGGCGGGTCCCAGCTGGACTTCAACCTCTCCCACGCGGGCGGCTACAGCCTGCTGGGCATCGTGCGCCGGCACCGCATCGGTGTGGACGTGGAACGGCTGGAGGACCGGGACGAGCGGGCCATCACCACCATCGTGCGGACCTTCGCCGCCCCGGAGCGGGAATGGGTCGCACAGGCCCCCGAGGGGCCGGCCCGGGACCGGCGCGCGCTGCGCGTGTGGACCCTCAAGGAGGCCTACTCCAAGGCCCGCGGCCTCGGTCTCGGGCTGCCCTTCGACGCGTTCGTCTTCACGCTGGACGACGCACGCGGCGTACGGGCCTTCACCCCGCCGGCCGACGACACGGCCCGCCCGTGGCGGTTCGTCGAACTGGAGCCGGTGCCCGGCGTGCTGGTCGCCGTCGCCGTGCCCGCCGACGAGGCGCAGGACCCGGTCGTGCACCTCGGCTACGGCTTTCCCTGGAGCCGCGCGGCACTGCGCAGTTTCCCCCTGCCCCACCCGGTGGGCGGACACCCCTCAGCACTCCCCGCATAAGACATGAGGCGCCACACACACCACACGCCACACGCCACGCGTGCGGCAGGTGCGGGGAAGCGGCCCGCGTCCACCCGCTGGCGGTCCGCCGCACTTGCCGGCGGCAGCGCCGGACAACGGCAGCAAGACCCTGTGCCGGGCGCCTTCGGCCCGCCGAGGACGGCCGTATGACGCTCACTTCGCAGGCCCGTTCCTTCGACCAGGCCGCTGCCGGCCATGCCGCGGACCGCCCTTCCTGTCCGCCCGCCCTGCTCCCTGCGGTCGAGGAACTCGCCAACCGTCCTTTAAAGGGCGCCCGGGTCGCGGACGCGGGTGCCGGCACCGGGCTGGCGGCCGCCCTTTTGCACGCCCGCGGCGCGCGCGTCATCGCGGTCGAGCCCGGCCCCGCGATGGCCGCGCAGTTCCGCCTGCGGCTGCCTGACGTCCCTCTCGTGCCCGGGGACGGCAACAGCCTGCCGCTGGCCTCCGGATCCGTCGACATCCTCACCTACGCCCAGGCCTGGCACTGGACCGCCCCCCGCAGGTCCGTCCCGGAAGCCGTCCGGGTGCTGCGCCCCGGCGGACCCGCTGCCGCCGCCGGCGGCACGGCCCCCGCCCGCACCGCCCGCCGTACCGCCCGCACCGCCCGCACTGTCCGTACCGCCCGTACGGGCTGAGGCCGGTGCGAGGGTGCGGGGCGCGCCCATCTCCAGCGGGTTTCGAAGGGGTCTCGAGCCCGGGCGCCGACCGTGGGGCATCCGGACATCCGCTGTTTTCGCTGTCTGCCGCCGGGAGGTCGTGCCGTGCCCATCCTCAGGTATCTGGAGAGCCCGCTGGACGACCTGCTGCGGCGGGCCGCGGCCCGTGACGCGGACGCCCCGGCCGTCACCGTGGCAGGGGCAGGGGCAGGGGCCGGGGTGTCGTTCGCGGCCCTGGACCGGGAGGCGGACCGTGTCGCCCACTACGTGCGCCGCGCCGCGGGCCGGGCCGGCGCGGTCGTCGCCGCGGCCGCCACCCTCGACGCGGTCTTCCCCGCCGTGTACTACGGCACCGTCCGCAGCGGTCACCCGCTCGCCCTGCTCGACCCGCTGATGGGGCCGGCCGCCCTGTACGAGGTGTGCTCGGCGGCCGGGGCCGAGATCGCCTTCGTACCCGCCGCGCTGGCCGGGCTGCTCGCCGGGCTCGGTGACCGGCTGCCCCTGCTGCACACCGTCGTCCTCACGGACACCCCGGCGGACGCGGCAGCAGACACGCCGGCGGGTGCGGGCGGGGGTGTGCCGCTGGCGCGGGCGCTGGCGTCGGTGCCGGCCGGCCGGTCCGCGCGGACACCGACGCCGGGCGTGGACGCGGTGGCGTGCCTGCAGTTCGCCCCGGACGGTGCGGGACGGCTGAACGGGGTGCGGCTGACGCACCGCAACCTCCTCGCGGGCGCCGCCCAGACCGCCCTCGCCCACCGGCTGGGCCCCTCCTCCGTCGTCCTCAACCACCTGCCGCACTACCACGCCGCGCACCTCAACTCGGCCGTGCACGCCGGGGCCCGGCAGGTGCTGTGCCCGAACCCGGATCCCTTCGGGGCGCTGGAAGCAGCCGTGCGGACGGGGGCCACCCACTTCTACGCCCCGCCCGCCCGGCTGCACCGCCTCGCCGGCGACACCCGGCTGGGCGGGGCCGCCGCCCGGACGGGCGGGCACCGGCTGAGCGCCCTGCACGTCAGCGGCGGCGCGCTGGAGCCCTGCCGCGCCCGCCGGCTGCGCGACGCGCTGCGCGTACCGGTCCTGCAGGGCTACGGCCTCACCGAGGTGTGTGCCCTCTCCCACCACCAGCCGCCCGGCTCGCGGCCCGGTCTCGGCGCGGTCGGGGTGCCGCTGCCGGGCACCGAGTGCCGGGTCGTGCTGCCGGGCGGCGAGCGGCCCGCGCCGGTGTGGTCGACCGGCCAGGTGCAGATCCGCGGACCGCAGCTGAGCCCCGGCTTGCCGGCCGGCCCGGCCGGGGTACCGCAGGACGCGGACGGCTGGCTGTCCACCGGAGATGCGGGCTATCTCGACGCGGACGGCGGACTGCACCTGGTGGACGCGCCCCGGTCCGTTTCCGCCTGATCCTTTGATCCCTCCACGGCGGCCCCGGCGTTCAGCCCTCGACGCCGTTTCTCGCCGGCCGTGAGCCGCGCCGCCGGCTGCACGCCCGGGCCGCCGTGGAGGCCTCCTGGCCCTCACCCCCGGCGCGGGGTGAGACGGGGTGAGAGGGGGTAGCGGACGGGTCGTGGCCCGCTGGAGCGCACCGGACACGGCCGCGCCCGCCGCCTACGGTGAACAGGGCGGGACATCCCAGGACCCGGCAGGACATCCAAGGACCGGCGGGACATCCAAGGACCGGCGGGACATCCCGGGAGACAGGGAGGAGACCGCCATGGACGAGCGGCACGCCACACTCCGCGTGCTCCCCGCACCGGCCCCCGCCCCCGGCGAGGCGGCCGGCCCGGCCCCGGCCCCCCGTCCGGGCGCGCAGGCCGCCGTGCGTGTGCACGTGATCGGCGAGGACCCGCTCGCCCGCCGCGGCATCACCGCTCTCCTCGAGGGCCACCCCGACATCCGCGTCACCGGCGAGAGCGAACCGGGACCGCCGCTGCTGCGCGCGCTGGCCGCCCTGCCCCCGCACGTCCTGGTCGCCCATGGCGCGCCCGGCGGCGGACAGCCCGCCGCGCCGGCCTTCGGCGGCGGGGACCTGCCGCTGCTGACCCTCGGCGGCCCGGGCCGCACCGACGCCGCCGGCCGGGCGGCCGGCGGCCACCTGCCGGCCACCGCCACCGCCGGGCAGCTGGCCTCCGCGGTCGTCCTGGCCGCCGCCGGATACACCCTGGTGCACGGCCCCACCCCGCCCCCGCCCGGGCGCCGGCCGGCCGCCGGGCCCCTGGCGCCCATCTCGCCCATCTCGCCCGTCAGCCCCGACCGGCTCACCGACCGCGAGTGCCAGGTCCTGGACCTGCTGGCCCGCGGCCTGTCCAACGGTGAGATAGCCCGGGCGCTGACCCTCTCCGAGCACACCGTGAAGACCCACGTGCAGAACCTGCTGCACAAGCTGCGGCTGCGCAACCGCGTCCACGCCGCGATCTACGCCTTCGAATCCGGCCTGCGCCCCCCGGCCGGCCCCCTGCGCCCGGCCGCCGTCGCAGCCGACGCCCCCTCCGCCTGACCGCCCGCCCACAGCAGCAGCGGCAGCCTCCCGCCCACGTCCACGTCCACGTCCACGCCCGCGGCCGGGCGGGCCTGGCCCGAGGGCTCCGTCACGGCAGGAAACGCGGCACAGACGCAAGCACAGACGCAAGCACAGGTGCAGGCGCATGCCGCGCCGGCGTCCTGATCCGTCGCATCCGCACCCGCACCCCCCGCCCGGCCCGGCGGCGGGGGTACGTACGGGCACGGCACGGGCACGGGGGCACAGGGGTGCAAAGGGGCACGGGGGTTGCGGGGATTGCGGGGATTACGGGGGTTACGGTCCGGGCGGGACGCATCGTTTGGGCCAGCCGATGTCCTCGTCGGACGGCGCGTCCGGTGCGGGAGGGGCGGGGCGGCCGGTGTCCGCCGCCGGGGAGGGGCCGCTGCCGTGTCCCGCGGCGGCCGTCCACGCCGCCCGGGGTGGTGCGCACACCGATGGCCTCATCGTCGACTCCCGGGCGTTGACCTGCGGAGGGGCTCCGCACCCGGCCGGGTGCGCCGGCCGGGTCCTGCCGAGCGTGCCCCGCCGCGCTGGAGGAACGCTGGAGGAGTCCACGAGAGGCGCGTGAGAGCGGCACGAGATTCCCGGCGGGAGCCTGGCAAAGGTTTGCCCGCGTGTTGCCCGGCGCCCTACGCTCGGGGCGGCTCCCGGCGAAACTTTCTTGCCCGCTCACCCCAGGGGATTCGGTCATGCTGCGACAGCCCGCGTTCGGACACCGCCTGAAAAAGCTCCGGACGGCCCAGGGGCTGTCGCAGACGGCGCTGGCCGGCGAGGGCATGTCCACCGGCTATCTCTCCCGCCTGGAATCGGGGGCGCGCCAGCCCACCGACCGGGCCGTGGGCTATCTGGCGGGCCGGCTGGGCCTGGACGTCGCCGACTTCGAGGAGCCGGTCACCGGTTCCCTGGCGCACGCGCTGACGCTGGCGTCCTCCACCGGTTCCGCGGACGCCATCGGGGCGCTGCGCGCGGCGCTGGCCGCCGAGGGCCACGAGAGCGCGGTGCTGCGCTGGCAGGCGCTGTGGCTGCTGGCCCGGGCCGCCCGGCTGCAGGGCGACCACGCCGCCGAGCGGGCCGACCTCGACCGGCTGGTCGCGCTCGGCGACGAGGTGGGCTCGGCCGAGCTGCGGGTGCGCGGCCTGACCCGGCTGGCCCGCTGCCTGCGTTCGCTCGGTGAGATCACCCCCGCCCTGGACGCGGCCGTCGCCGCCCACCGGCTCGCCCTGGGCGAGGAGCTGGGCGTGGAGGACCGGGCCGCCGCGCTGCTGGCGCTGGTGTCGGTGCAGGCGGAGGCCGGGCAGGTGCCGGAGGCGCGGGTGCACGCCGACGAACTGGCCGCGCTGGTCGACGGCCGCACCGACGCGCTGTGGGCCGAGGCGATGTGGACGGCCGCCGCCGTCCGGGTGCGCCAGGGCGATCACACCGGGGCGCAGGCCTGCCTGGACGCGGCCCTGGAGCGCTTCGGCAGCCAGGAGGACCTGGTGCTGTGGCTCAGGCTGCGGCTGGCCGCGGGCCGGCTGCACCTGCAGACCCTGCCTCCCGACCCCGCGCGGGCCGAGGCCTGCGCCGCTCAGGCCGAGGCCGCTCTCGCCTTCGTCGGCACGCCCGCCCTGCGCCAGGACCTGACCGCGCTGAAGGCCGATCTGGCGTTCGCCACCGGCCGCTACGACGATGCCCGCGCCCTGCTGGGCGACCTGGCCGGGGACGAGCCGAGGATGACCTACCGCGACCGGGTGCGGCTGGAGATCCTGCGCCAGCAGCTGCTGATCCTGGGCGGCGACGCCTCCGGTGTGGACGGGCTGCGCACCCTGGCGCAGCAGGCCCAGGCGGACGCCAACATCGACCTCGCGGCGGAGATCTGGCGGACCCTCGCGGACGCCCTCGCCCAGTCCCGGCCCGCCCCGGCCGAACCGGCGTGAGCGCCGCCCGCCCCGCCCGGACAGACCGCCGCGGGAGGAAAAGCGGGAGAGGCGGGAGAGGCGGGAGAGGCGGGAGAGCGGGGAGCGGGGAGCGGGGCGGAATCCGGGCGGGGCGGGCGGCGTACTGATTCCCGCCGGCCGCGGGGGAGCGCGGTGCGGAATGCGTATTTCTTTTGCCGGATTTCTCGAGGGCGCCTCGCATTTCGGTGGACGCGGCGCAATGCGCCTTGACGCGCGGTACGGCCCTTCGTGAATCTCGGTACGGTATCGGCCGCTCACGCCCGAAGGGACACCACCATGGTCAGCAAGAAGAAGAATCCCGCAGGAAACGAGCCGGAGCTCAGCCCCGTATTCGGCAGTGAGATCACCGACGGCCTGGACGAGGACACCGAGACGTCCGTCCTGGGCAGCATCGCCCTGCAGTAGGGGCCGCCGCCGGACGGGAAGGGGGTGGGGCAGGAGACCCGCGGGTTCCCTGCCCCACCCCCTTCCCGTCCGCCCCGGCGCCCGCCTTGTGCGGTGTCAGGACGCCACGAGTGCCACGCACATCGCGCCCAGCGCCACCGCCTGCAGCACGACCCGGGCGTTGATGACGCTGTCCCAGGTGCGCTGCAGGCCCCGCGCGTCGGGCGCGGTGCGGCAGTCGAGGGCCGCGTCGGTCAGCTCCTTGTTCACCGGCGCGCTCACCTTGTTGTAGACGGCCAGCCACACCACCAGGGCCGCCGCCGCGACGGCGGCCGCGGCGGCCGCCGTCACATGGCCGCCGAACCCGGCCGCGACGGCCGTGGCCACCGTGGCGAGCAGGCCGAAGACGCCCGGGACGGGCATCCGGCGGTCCCCGAAACGGTGGATCTGCCCCATGGTGCTGGTCAGTACCGCGTCGTCGACGTGCGCGAGGGCCGGCCGCTGCACGATCGCGGAGAAGACATCGGTGCCGTAGACCACCGCGTTGGCCATCGTGGCCACCACGGCCAGGGTCTGTACGAGGGTTTCCATCACAACCACCCTTGTCCGTCTGCCGGTTGCCACATGGCCTGCCGCCACGTGGATGTGTCAACGCCTGCATTTATCAACGCTAGATGTACTGCCGACACTATCAAGTTCAGTGCTTCGAATGCTAGCGTTGACAACTCCAGTGGTCCGCAGGGGATTCCGCAAGAACGACGAGGGAGCACCCCGGGCCGCAGCGGAGTGCCGTCCCCTCCCCGCGGGGGACATCCGCCCGGACAGCCACGAGGAGACAGACCCATGGCCCTTGGACGTGCCCGTCGCATACTCATCGCCGGCGGAGGGATCGGCGGCCTGGCCGCGGCCCTCGCGCTCCAGCGCGCCGGCCTTGAGCCCGTCGTCTTCGAACGGGCCGGCGAGCTGCGCGACGGCGGCGCGGGCCTGCACATCTGGACCAACGGCGTGCTCGCGCTGGACTGCCTGGGCGTGGCCGGACAGGTCCTCCAGACGGCCCCGGCCCAGCAGGTCGCGCACTTCAGCACCCACCGCGGCGAGGTGCTGGGCGCCTGGCCGGTCGGCGACTTCGTCGAGCGCTACGGCGCGCCCACGATCGCCGTCGAGCGCTCCGTCCTGCACGGCGTGCTGCGCGAGGCCCTGCACGGCTCCCCGGTGCGCACCGGGGCCCACGTGAGGGGCTTCGAGCAGGACGAGGACGGGGTCACCGTACGGTTCGCGGACGGCGGCAGCGAACGGGGCGACCTGCTGATCGGCGCCGACGGCATCCACGGCACGGTCCGCGACGCCCTCTTCGGCCCCGCCCGCAACCGCTACAGCGGCTACATCGCCTGGCGCGGCCGCTCCCCCCTGCGGCACCCGGACATCCCGCCGGGCACCTTCAACGCGATGTTCGGGCCCGGCACCCGCTTCACCTACTACGACGTCGCACCCGGCCTGGTCCACTGGATGAGCGTGGCCAACGGGCCCGCGGGCGGACGCGACGCGTCCGGCGTACGGGAGATGCTGCTGCGCCGCCACCGCGGCTGGGGCGGCCCGGTGGCCGACATCCTCGCCGCCACCCCCGAGGAGGGCATCATCCGCGGCGACGTCGAGGGCCGCAGCCCCGAACGCCGGTGGGGCCAGGGCCGCGTCACCCTGCTCGGCGACGCCGCGCACCCCATCACCTTCAACATCGGCCAGGGCGCCTGCCAGGCCCTGGAGGACGCCCTGGTCCTCGCCGAGCACCTGGAGCACGCCGGCGACCCCGTCGCCGCGCTGCGCCGCTACGAGCGCGAACGCCGCGCCCGAACCGCGCCGCTGCAGCGCATCGCCTGGCGGATCGGGCGGATGGGCGCGGTGGAGAACCCGCTGCTGATCCGGGCACGCGAGGCGTTCATGCGCAAGAACTGGAACACGAAGGCCTTCGCCGCCGCGGAGAAGGGCCAGGTCGCCTACGGCACCCGCTGGGCCTCGGCCCCCCGCCCGGCCCCCGCCCCGACCGCCACCGTGGACTGACACCCGCCCCCGCGGCCCGGACCCCCGCCCCGCAACCCCCGGTTCCAGGCCCGGTTTCGGCCCCCGGCCCCGGGGGGCGGGCCGCCCGGCGGGCGTCAGCCGGGCGCCGGGCGCCGCTGCAGGGCGTCCGGCCGGCGCGCCCCGGCCCGCGCCGCCGGATACAGCCCGTCCCAGAGCGGGTCCCCGGGCGGAAACCCCAGGCAGACCAGGACGTTGACCAGCATCCCGTACGCCATGAACGTGGTGGTCTGGCCCGTGTCCGCGCCGAGCGGCCGGTGGACGGTCTCCCACAGCCGCCGCCACTCGGCCCGCACCGCCTCCCCGAACGCCGCGTCACCGTCCGCCTCGCCCGCCGCCACCGCGACGTACACCTGCATCTGCATCAGCAGCCGCTCCGGCTCCTTGACGATGACGCGGGTGTAGGCGTTGGCCATGGCGCGCAGCGCCTCCTCGCCCGCCAGGCCCTCGGTGGCCTCGGTGAACAGCCGGGCGGTGTCGGCCAGGCAGCACCGCGCCGCCGCGAGGAAGAGCGCCCGCTTGCCCGCGAAGAGCCGGAAGAGATACGGCTGCGACACCCCCGCACGCCGGGCGATGGCCTCGGTGGACGTGCCGTCGTACCCGCCCCGGGCGAATTCGCTCACGGCCGCGCGGATGACGCTCCGGCGCCGCTCGTCTGCACTCATCCTCACCATGCCAGCAAGTTAGTGGCTGATTGCCGGGCGCCGTAGTGCCGGTCCAGACGCATTCAAGGAATGCGCCAGAACCCCGTGGCAGATTCACAGAATCGGGCACCGCTCGCCGACGGCTCGATGACCTTTCTCCGGCTCTGTGAACAGCTCTTCCAACAGTTCTTCCAACAGTTCTTCCACCCGCTCTTCCGGCAGTTCTTCCGACAACTCAGTGAGGCAGGAACGGGGATGATCGACAATCTCTTCACGATGTTTCCCGGGCAGGGCTCGCAGCGCGCGGGCATGGCCGGGCATCTGCTGCGTGAACACCCCCGCACCGCCGGACGCGTCCTGGCCCGCGCCGAGGACGCGACCGGCCTGCCGCTGACCGCGCTGTGCAGCACCGCGCCGGAGGAGGAGCTGGCCCCGACCGAGATCGCCCAGCCCGCCATCGTCGCCACCAGCCTCGCGGTCCTTCAGATACTGCGCGAGGAGGCGGGTTTCGTGCCCGCCGTGGTGGCCGGGCACAGCCTGGGGGAGTACCCCGCGCTGGTGGCCGCCGGGGTCCTGGAGGCTGATCAGGCGCTGCGGCTGGTGCGCCGCCGGGGCGAGCTGATGGCGGGGGTCTCCCGCCGGGCCGGCGGGGCGATGACGGCCGTACTGGGCCTTGGCGCCGCCCGGATCGAGGAGATCTGCGCGGACTGCGCCCCGCTGGGCGTGGTGGAGATCGCCAACTACAACGAGCCGGGCCAGAGCGTGATCTCCGGGCAGCGCCCCGCGGTCGAGGAGGCCGCCCGCCGGGCGCTGGCCGCGGGCGCCGAACGGGCGGTGGCGCTGAAGGTCTCGGCACCCTTCCACTGCTCCCTGATGCGGGCGATCGAGGACGAGTTCGCCGCCGAACTGGAGCGCGTGCGCTTCAGCGCGCCCCGGCTGCCCGTGATCAGCTCGGTGACCGGCACCCTGGTGCGCGACGGCGGCCACGCCCGCGATCTGCTGCGCCGTCAGCTGGCCGGGCCGGTGCGGTGGGTGGACGTGCTGGGCGCCGTGGCCGCGCACCCCGTGGGCGGCTGCCTGGAGGTCGGTCCCGGCCGGGTGCTCAGCGGCTTCGCCAACCGCACCGGCGTCCACTCCGTGGTGCGCAGCACCCACGACGCGCGCCGGATCTCCGCACTGCTGCGCGAGCTCGGGCAGGAGCCCGCCCCCGGCGCCGCCGCCTGACCCGGCGCGCGGACCGGCCCCCGCCCGCCCCACCGCCCACTCCCGCTCCCGCCGGCTCCCGCCGGCCCTGGTCCCAGCCCCCTCAGCGCCCCCGTGCCCCCGCCCGTCCAGCCCCTTCCCGTCTCCGCCCCTCTTCCCTCCGCCCCTCTTGCCTCCGCCTCTCTTCCCTTCCCTGTCTCTTCTCTTCTTTTTCCTCTCCCGTCCGTCCGGTGCGGGCCCCCGGGCCGGTACCGGCGGAACGACCCATCTGAAAGGCAGCCAACGGTGTCCGAAACCCTGACCCCCACCTCGACCGACTACTTCTCCGCGGTCCAGGCCGCCATCGCCGACGCCCTGGGCATCGACGAGGCCGAGGCCGTGCCCGAGGCGACCCTGCTCGGGCAGCTGGGTGCCGAGTCGATCGACCTGCTCGACATCCTCTTCCGTATCGAGCGCGCCACCAAGGTGAAGATCACCGTGGCCGACATCGCCGCCCTGCTGCAGGGCGGCATCCCCGACGAGGAGTTCGGCGACGAGAACGAGGTCGTCAACGACACCGGCCTCACCCACCTGGAGAAGGTCCTGCCGCAGTTCGACCGCAGCCAGCTCAGCGAGCCGCTGACCGCCGAGGGCGTGCTGGGCCTGTTCACCGTGCAGAACCTCACCGACCTGCTGACCGAGCGGGCCGCGGCCCAGCACGCCGCCTGAACCCGGACCCCTCCCCCCGGGGCCGGTGGCGGTGCGGGCCAACGGCGTCCCGCACCCCCGCCGCCCCTCCCGCCCGCGCGGGCCCCGGCCGGCCACCGCCCCCTCGTAGCAGAAACGGGAAGAGACAGATGAAGCTGAAGGACCGCACCGCCCTGGTCACCGGTGCCTCACGCGGCATCGGCCGGGCCATCGCCCTGGCCCTGGCCGAGCAGGGGGCGGCCGTCGCCGTCAACTACCGCTCCCGCCAGGAGGACGCCGCCGCGGTCGTCAAGGAGATCGAGACGGCGGGCGGCCGGGCCGCGGCCGTCGGCGCCGACGTCGCCGACCCGCAGCAGGCCGCCCGCCTGGTGCAGGAGGCCACCCGCCTCCTGGGCCCCCTCGACATCCTCGTCAACAACGCGGGCACCAGCGACGACGGCCTCATCTACGACGCGCCGCCGGACGCCTGGCTGAACGTCATGAAGACCAACTTCGGCGGCGCCTGGCACTGCACCCACGCCGTCCTGGAACAGTTCATGGCCCGCGGCGACGCCACCATCGTCAACATCTCCTCCGCGATGGGCGAACGCGGCTGGATCGGCCAGGCCAACTACTCGGCCTCCAAGGGCGCACTGAACTCCTTCACCCGCTGCGCCGCCGTCGAACTCGCCCGCTTCGGCATACGGGTCAACGCGGTCCTGGCCGGGTTCACCCCGACCGAACTCGTGGACGGCGTGCTGCAGCGCGACGGCGGCAAGAGCATCAAGCGGCAGATCCCGCTGCGCCGGTTCGCCACCGCCGGTCAGGTCGCCGCGGCCGCGGTGTTCCTGGCCGGCCCCGACTCCGGCTACACCACCGGCGAACTGCTCTGCGTGGACGGCGGGTTCTCCGCCCAGCTCGGCATCGGCCGCCCGTAACGGACGCGCGAGGGAACGGAAGAAGAGACGACGATGCGATTCCATCTGATCGACCGGATCGAGACCTGCGCGCCCCGCGAGCACATCACCGCGCGCAAGGTCACCTCCGCCGAGGAGACCTACTGGCAGGACACCGGCGACGGACCCGTGCTGCCCTTCGGGCTGGCCCTGGAGGCCCTGTGCCAGTCCGCCACCTGGCTGATCATGCTCTCCACCGACCACCGGCTGCGCGCCGCGCTGCTGGCGGTCGGCGAGGCCACCGCGCACCGCCCGGTGCGCCCCGGCGAGGTGCTGCGCATGCACGCCACCGTCGAGTCGATGACCGAGGAGGCCGCCCTGCTGGACGGCACCGTCACCGTGGACGGCGAGAACGTCCTTGAGGCGAGCGGCATCCTGTGCGCGCTCATCGACGCCGAACGCCTCGAGGACCCGGCCGCCACCCGGCGCATGGCGCACCAGCTGCAGGGCGGGGGGCCGGTGGGATGACCCGAGTAGCCATCACCGGCGTCGGCGCCGTCACCCCGCTGGGCAACGACGCCGCCACCACCTGGCAGGGCCTGGCCGCCGGCCGCAGCGGCGTCGGGCCGCTGACCACCTTCGACGCGGCCGGCTTCCCGGTCCGTATCGCCGCCCAGGTCAAGGACTTCGACCCGGCCGCGGCGATCCCGGCCCGCATCGGGCGCAAACACCTCTCCCGGGTGGGCCTGTTCGGTGTCGCGGCCGCCTGGGAGGCGCTGCGCTCCGCGCGGGCCGAGGACCTGGGGGAGGAGGTGTACGACTTCGGCGAGCGCGGGGTGGCGATGGGCGCGAGCGTCGGCCGCCCCGAACTGCAGGCCCTCCTGGACGTCGGCCACCTGCGCGCCACCACCGGCCGCGCGGACGCGTTCTTGTGCCACCCCCCGGCCGTCACCCTCACCGACGACCAGAACGTGCCGCTCAGCGCGATGGCCCGGATGATGTCGGCGACCGGGCCGATGATCGGGATCTCCACCGCCTGCTCCGGCTCCGGGCACGCCATCGGGGAGGCCTACCGCGCCATCCAGGAGGGCGACGCCCGGCTGATGGTCGCCGGCGGCTACGACTCCCTGACCACCTGGCTCGACCTGCTCGGTTTCAGTCTGCTGGGCGCGCTGACCGACCGTCACAACGACGATCCCGAGCACGCCTCGCGGCCCTTCGACGCCGACCGCTCCGGCTTCGTGATCGGCGAGGGCGCCGTCGCCGTCGTCCTCGAAGACCTCGACGCCGCCCGCGAGCGCGGCGCGCCCGTTCTGGGCGAGGTCCTCGGCTACGGCTCCACCCTCAACGCCTGGCGCATCACCGACTCCCCGCCGGACGGCTCCGGCGCCGTCCAGGCCATGGAGGCGGCGATCGGCGAATCCGGGCTGGGCACCGCCGGCATCGACTACGTCGTCGCGCACGGCACCAGCACCCACGGCAACGACCAGTCCGAGACGGTCGCCATCAAGAAGGTCTTCGCCGACGACGCCCGCCGTCTGGTGGTCAGCGCCCCCAAGTCGATGGCCGGCCACCTCACCTCCGCCAGCCTGGGCCTGGGCGTGCTGGCCGCGCTCGGCGCGATCCGCCACTCCCTGGTCCCGCCCACCGTCAACCTCGAGCGGCCCGACCGCGGCCTGGACCTCGACTACGTGCCGCACACCGCCCGCCCGATGCCGGTGGCGGCGGCCCTGATCAACGCGTTCGCGTTCGGCGGCAGCAACACCAGCCTCGTCGTCGGCGCCCCGCGGGAGGACACATGACCACCACCGTCCCCGCCGCGGGACCCGCCCCCGCCCCTGTCCCCGCCGCGGGACCCGCACCTGCCCCTGGATCCGGCGCGGGACCCACGGCCGTCACGGCCGGCCCCGTCGCCGCCGCGGGCTTAACGACGGTCACGACCGGCCCCGTCTCCGCCGCGGGCTTAACGACGGTCACGGCCGGCCCCGTTGCCGGCGCGGGTTCCACGGCCGCCGCCGTGCCCGGTGGCGGGCTGGGCGGGTTCGACCGGCTGCTGGAGGCCGTCGTCGGCGAGCGGGCGGCGGCCGTGCGCAACGTGCCCGCCACCCTGACCTGCTTCACCGACCACTTCCCGCGCCACCCCGTGCTGCCCGGCGTGCTGCTGCTGGAGAGCATGGCCGCGCTCGCCCGCACCGCCGCGGGCCCCGGCACCTGGCGCCTGGCCGCCGTGCGCGGCGTGCGCTTCAAGCACTTCGTCGGCCCCGGCGACCAGGTCCACCTCACCGTCGAGGTGACCGCTCACGGCCCGCACCGCACCGAGTGCCGGGCCACCGCCCGGGCCGGCGGCCGGGTGGTCGCCACCGCCCGCGTCCTGGCCCTGGTCAGCGACGAGACGACCCGGGAGGGCACAGCATGAGCGAGCAGCGCCGCCGCGTGATGGTCACCGGCATCGGCCTGATGACCGCGATCGGCCAGAGCGCCGCCGAGACCTGGCACAGCCTGCTGGAGGGCCGCTGCGGCATCGGACCGCTGCGCGCCTACGACCCCGCCCCGCTGCGCACCGGCATCGGCGCCGAGATCCCCTCCTTCACCCCCGCCCAGTGGGCCTCTCGCCGCACCCTGCGCATGCTGTGCCGCGGCGACCAGCTCGCCCTGGCCGGCGCCACCCTCGCCCTGCAAGATGCGGGCCTGGACGACGGGAGCGACCTGGGCCACCGCACGGGCCTGTTCCTGGGCAGCAACAAGGAAATGCCCCGCATGGACGAGCTCATCGCCCAGCTGCAGGCCGTCCGCGCCGACGACGGCACCCCCGACCTGCACCAGCTCGGGCAGAGCGCCTCCTCGGTGATCGCCCCGCTGTTCTTCGTCGAGGGACTGCAGCCCGCCGCCGCCTTCCACATCTCCGAGAAGTACGGCATCCGCGGCGCCAACGCCTACTTCGCCGGCACCGCCGACTCCGGCGCGATGGCGATCGGCCGGGGCATGCGCACCGTACGCCGCGGCGAGGCCGACCTCGTGCTCGCGGGCGGCTACGACGACGCCACCGGCTGGTGGGCGATGTCCAAGATGGACGGCCTGGGCGTCCTGAGCACCCGCACCGACCTGGGCGCCGAGGCCTTCAGGCCCTTCGACCGCGACCGCTCCGGCTCGGTCTTCGGCGAGGGCGCCGCCCTCCTGGTCCTGGAGGAACGCGAACACGCCCTGGCCCGCGGCGCCCGCTGCTACGCCGAGATCACCGGCTTCGGCGCCGGCAACGACTGCGTCCGCCCGCCCAGCCCCCAGCCCCGCGCCCGCGGCCTGGCCCGCGCCATCGGCCGCGCCCTCGCCGATGCCGCACGGCCCTTCCCCGACGGCAGCTACATCGCCGCGCACGGCTGCGCCACCCTGCAGGGCGACGCCAGCGAGACCGTCGCCCTGCACGACGCCCTCGGCACGGCCGCCAAGTCCGCCCAGATCAGCAGCGTCAAACCGCAGACCGGACACCTCGTCGGCGGCGCCGGCGCGCTGAACGCGGCCGTTGCCGCCCTCGCCCTGGACAGCGGCACCGTGCCCGCCACCCTCAACCTCCACCACCCCGCCGCCGAGTGCGACCTCGACTACGTCCCCCTCACCCCCCGCCACACCCGGCCCGACAGCGCCCTGGCCCTGGCCCGCGGCCTGGAGGGCCAGGCCGTCGCCCTCGCCCTGGGACGGACCTCATGACCGACACACCCGCAACACCCGCCATATCCGAAAGGAGTGCGGCCATGACCGACGTCCACGACCGCGCCGTACGGCCGGACACCGCGGCCCGGCCCCGGACCGTGGTGGTCTGCGGTGTCGGCGCCGTGACCGCCCAGGGCGAGGGCGCCGCCGCGCTGTGGGAGGGCATCCGGGCCGGGCATTCGGCCATCGGCCCGGTCACCGGCATGCCGATGGACGGCTACGGCACGGCCATCGGCGGCGAAGTGCCCCCCCTGCCCCGGCCCGCCTACGACTACCTGGCCGCCTTCGGCGGCAGCGAGCGGGAACCGGCCGTCGACTTCGCGCTGACCGCCGCCGCCGAAGCCCTCCAGGAGGCGGGCCTCATGGGCCTGCCCGCCGAACGCTGGGGGGTGGCGTTCGGCTCCTGCAACGGCGGCCTGCGCAGCGCCGAGAAACTCGCCCGCCGCAGCCGCGAGGGCACCGCCCTGCCCGACGACGCCCTGCACTACCTGCTGGTCCCGCCGCAGGCCATCGCCGAGGCACTCAGCGCCGCCTTCGCTCTCAAGGGGCCGGCCCTGTCCGTCAACACCGCCTGCGCCTCGGGCGCGCACGCCATCGCGCACGCCGCCGAGGCGATCGCCGCAGGCCGCGCGGACGCGATGCTCGCCGGCGGCAGCGACGCCTTCACCGAGACCGCGTTCGCCGGCTTCACCAGCCTCCAGTCGCTGTCCACCAAACCCGCCGCCCCCTACTCCAAGGACCGCGACGGGCTGTCCCTGGGCGAGGGCGCGGGCATGCTGGTGCTGGCCGAGGAGTCGGTGGCCCGCGCCGCGGGCGCCCCCGTCCTGGCGGAGGTCCTGGGCTACGGCCTGTCCGCCGACGGCTACCACGCCACCGCCCCGCACCCCGAGGGCGAAGGAGCCGCCCGCGCCATCCGCGGCGCCCTGAAGGCCGCCGGCATCACCCCGGGGGACGTCGGCTACATCAACGGCCACGGCACCGGCACCCCCAAGAACGACTCCGCCGAGTCCAACGCGGTACGCGCCGCGTTCGGCGAGGCCGCCCAGAAGACCGCCCTGAGCAGCTCCAAGTCGATGATCGGCCACCTGCTGGGCGCGGCCGGCGCGGTCGAGGCCATCGTCACCGTCAAGGCCCTGGTCGAACAGACCGCCCCGCCGACCGCCAACTTCACCGGCACCGACCCCAAGTGCGGGCTGGACGCGGTCCCCGACACCGGCCGCGAACTGGCCATGAACGCCGCCCTGTCCAACAACTTCGCCTTCGCCGGCGCGAATGCCTGCGTCGCCTTCGGCTGGCCCTCCGGACGGCGCTTCACCGTCCCCGCCCCGCCCGCCGCCGAGAAGGTCGTCATCACCGGGGGCGCCGCCCTCACCCCCGCCGGCGAAGGCCTTCAAGCGCTGTGGGACGCCTGGCGGCAGGGGCGGCGGCTGGGCACCGACGAGGACGGCCTGCGCGTCGCCCGCGCCGTCTTCGACCCCGCCGCCCACATCGGCGCCCGCGACCGGCGCCGCATGGACCGCCTCTCCCAGCTGGCCGTCGCCTCCTGCCGCGCCGCCCTCGCCCACGCCGGCCTCAAGGCCGACGAGCACACCGGGGTCGTCCTGGGCACCGGACTGGGCCCGATGCGCAGCATCGAGGACTTCCTGCTGCCGGTGCTGGGCGGCTGCCCCGCCCACGGCAGCCCCGCCGTCTTCCCCAACACCGTCTTCAACGCCGCCGCCGGCCAGGTCGCCATGCACGTCGGCGCCAAGGGCCCCACCTCCACCGTCACCACCGGCCACGCCGCCGGCGCCTCCGCCCTGACCGTCGCCCACGACCTGCTGCTGCAGCACCGCGCCGAGGCGGTGCTGTGCCCGGCGGTCGAGGACCTCTCCCCGGGCGTGCTGGCCGCCTACCGCGGGCTGCCGCTGTTCGACGACACCGGCTACACCCTGGCCGAGGCCGGCATCGCCCTCGTCCTGGAACGCGAATCCAGCGCCCGCGCCCGCGGCGCCCGCATCCTGGCCGAGTTCGCCGGCCACGCCGCCGCCGGCGACGCGGCCGGCATCGGCCGCTGGAATGCCGAGGGCGAGGGCGTCGAGCGCGCCATGCGCGCCGCCCTCGCCCACGCCGGCCTCACCCCCGGCGAGCTGACCGGCATCTGGGCCAACGCCGCCGGCCTCACCCGCGCCGACGGCCCCGAGGCCCTCGCCACCGGCCGGCTGGCCGCCGAGGCCGGCTGCCCGGTGCACACCCCCAAACAGACCCTGGGCGAACCGGTCGGCGCGGGCGCCCAGCTGGCCGCCCTCCTCGCCCTCACCGCCTGGAGCACCCCGGCAAGCGGCATCCCGGCCGGGCCGGTGCTCATCAACAGCTCCTCACTCGGCGGCACCCACATCAGCCTCGTCCTGCGTCCCGCAACGGAGAACTGACCATGCCCCACACCCCGCCGGCCCCGCCCGCCGAACCCCGCGCACGCCATGTCTCGGTCCTGGCCACCGGCGCCCACCTGCCGGGCGAGGCCCTCGACAACGACACCCTGGCCCGCTTCTGCGGCCCGCTGCCCGCCGACGTCCTGGACGGCATCCAGGTCCAGCGCCGGCACTGGATGGTCGACCCGGCCACCGGCGCCCACACCACCAGCACCTCGCAGATGGCCACCGCCGCCGCCCGCCAGGCCCTGGAGCGGGCCGGCGTCCAGGCCGGCGAGATCGACCTGATCGTCCTGTCCACCGCCAGCCCCGACTACCTCCTGCCCGTCGCCGCCACCTACGTCCAGCAGCAGCTCGGCCTGGAGGGCTGCGCGGTCATCGAGGTCCGCGCCGGCTGCGTGGGCGCCGTCCAGGCCCACGACATCGCCCGCCGCCTGCTCGCCGACGGCACCTACACCACCGCCCTGGTCATCGGCGCCGAAGCCGTCTCCCCGCTGCTGGCCCCCGTCTTCCTGGGCCGCGACCCCGAACGCGTACGGATGCGCGACCGGCTGACCGTCTACACCTTCGGCGACGGCGCCGGCGCCCTGGTGCTGCGCGCCGGCGAGGAGGGCTCCGCCCACGGCCGCCCGCGCCCCGTCTTCGCCACCCGCTCCCTGGGCGGCGCCCGCAAACCCGGCATGCTCATCGTCGGCGGCGGCACCGACGCCCCCCTCGCCGAACAGCAGCGCCGCCCCCGCCTGATGGACATCCGCCTCGACATCCCCGGCACCGCCCAGTTCGGCCCCCGCGTGTTCGTCGAGGGCATCCACGACCTGCTCACCCGCTCCCGCCTGGCCCTGGCCGACCTCGACGCGTGCGTGCTGCCCGAGGGCAACGCCGAGTACTTCGCGAGCGAGTACGCCGCCGCCGGGCTGTCGGCCGCCGACCAGGCCACCCTGAGCAAGACCATCGTGGAGAACCTCACCGACGTCGGCGCCACCGGCTCCGCCGCCGTCCCCCTCGCCCTCGACGCCGGCTGGCGCGAGGGCCGCATCCGCCCCGGCGACACCGTCCTGCTGCTGGCCATCGAGGCCAGCCGCTACCTGTACGCGGGCCTCACCCTCACCTGGGACGCCCCCTTCCCCGGCCGCTGACCCGCCCCGCGCCCCCCGCACGCCGCCCCCTGTGACCTGCGCCCCCGCACCCGCGGGGCGCCGAGACGAAGGACGAGAGAACGTGTCGATACAAGAGACGGAGCGCACCGCCCGCAGCGTGGAGGAACGCAACAAGAAGACCATCCGCCGGGTCTTCGACGCCTTCGTCAACCAGGGCGACTTCTCCGTCGTCGACGAGATCTACAGCCCCCACATGGTCGACCACCAGCCGCTGCCCGGCGCCCCCGAAGGCCTCGAAGGCGTCCGCTACACCATCGCCGGCCTGCGCGAGGGCTTCCCCGACCTGCACGTGACCATCGAGGACATGAGCGCCCACGGCGACCACGTCGTCATCCACAACACCTGGCGCGGCACCCACCTCGGCGACTTCCTCGGCGCGCCGCCCACCGGACAGGCCATCGAGTTCACCGGTGTCGTGGTGTGGCGGCTGCTGGCCGACGGCCTGATCGCCGAACGCTGGGGCATCGGCGTGGAGTCCAACATGCTGGCCGTCCTCGGCCTGCGCCGGCTCGCCCCCGCCGCCCGCAACGCCGCCCGCACCGCGGCCCGCCGCACCGTCACGAGCGCCGGCGCCCTGCTGCCCCTGCCGCCCGGCGCCGCCGGCGCCTGGCGCGCCCTTCAGGCCGAGCTCACCGGAGCGCGGCTGCGCGCCTACGAGGCCTCCCGGCGCCGCGCGGGCATCCTCCAGGAGTCCTTCGCCCTCCAGCCCCTGGGCGGCCAGGACGTGCTGGTCCACCGGATCGAGGCCCGCGACCCGCAGGGCGCCGCCCGCCGGCTGGCGGCCTCCGCCGACCCCTTCGACTCCTGGCTGCGCCAGGAAGCGGCCGCGGTGCTGGGCACCGACCCGTGGACCCACCTGGCCGCCAACGCCGCCCGCCAGGGCCACACCTGGATGTCCGTCACCAGCGAACTGACCACCGCCGACTGACGGGCCGTGCGAGCACCGGGGGACCGGCACCCCACCACTTCTCTAGCAAAGACACCGACACTGTCACTGCTAGACAGCCACTGCTAGACGGTCACTGCTAGACGACAACCGCCCCGTGCACGGCTCAGGAAGGAACCGATGATGCGGCAACGAAAACTCGGCAGCCAGGGGCTGGAGGTCTCCGAGCAGGGACTCGGCTGCATGGGCATGACCTTCGCCTACGGGCCCGCCGACGACCAGGAGGCCCTGCGCACCGCGCACCGCGCCCTGGAACTGGGCGTGAACCTCCTGGACACCGCGGACTTCTACGGCCCGCACAGCAACGAGGAGTTCGTCGCCCGCGTCATCGCCGGCCGCCGCGACAGCATCACCGTCTCCTCCAAGGTCGGCAACGAGGTCACCGCCGACGGCACCATCACCGGCCGCCTCAACGGCCGCCCCGACTACATCCGCACCTCCATCGACGCCACCCTGCGCCGGCTGGGCACCGACCGCCTCGACCTGTACTACCTGCACCGCGTCGACCCCGCCGTCCCCGTCGAGGAATCCACCGGCGCACTCGCCGACCTCGTCACCGCCGGCAAGGTCCGCCACCTCGGCATCTGCGAGGCGTCCGCCGCCACCATCCGCCGCGCCCACGCCGTGCACCCGCTCACCGCCGTACAGACCGAGTACTCCCTGTCCACCCGCGACGTCGAGGCCAACGGCGTCCTTGCGGCCGTCCGCGAGCTGGGCATCGGCTTCGTCGGCTACAGCCCGCTGGGCCGCGGCCTGCTCACCGGAGCCATCCGCAGCCTCGACGCCCTCGCCGAACACGACTTCCGCCGCGTCGTGCCCCGCTTCCAGCAGGGCAACCTCGAGACGAACCTGCACATCGTGGAGCGGCTGCAGGCGCTGGCCGCCGCCAAGAAGATCACCGCCGGACAGCTCGCGCTGGCCTGGGTGCTCGCCCAGGGCGACGACGTCGTCGCCATCCCCGGCACCAAACGTGTCACCTACCTGGAAGAGAACCTCGCCGCCTGTGCCGTCGAACTGAGCGCGGAGGACCTCGCGGCCCTCGACGAGATCGCCCCCCACGGTTCCACGGCGGGCGACCGCTACCCCGTCGGTGCCATGGCCACCCTCGACGGCTGACCCCCGACCCCGGCCCGCGGGCCCTCGAAGGCGAAGTGAGTGCGATAACCATGGCGAACATCACGATCATCGGCGGCGGACTGGCCGGCCTGACCGCGGCGATCTCCGCCGCCGAACAGGGCGCCCGCGTCACCGTCCACGAGGCCCACTCCCACACCGGCGGCCGCGCCCGCTCGGCCGCCGGCCCCTACGTCACCAACGACGGGCCGCACACCTTCTTCGACAACGGCGACGCCTGGCACTGGCTGCTGCAGCGCGGACTGGCCGGCCGCTACGTGCGGCTGTCCTTCCACGAGTGGACCCGGATGCGCTTTCGCCACCAGGGCCGGCTGCGGATGACCCTGCCGTCCGGCTACATGAAGATGACCTGGCGCCACCGCGGCATCGAGGTGCCCGTCGACCGCTCCTTCCAGGACTGGGCCAGTGAACGCTTCGCCCAGCAGACCGTGAACGAGGCCCTCGGCTTCCTCGGCCCGATCCTCTTCGACGGCGACCCCGGACGGCTGTCGGCGGCCTTCGTGTGGGAGCGGCTGCTGCGCGTGGGCACCCCCCGCTTCCCGCTGCCCAGCCGCTACTTCATCGGCGGCTGGGGCGCGCTGATCGCCCGCATGGAACGCGTCGCCCGCGCCCGCGGCGTGGTCATCGAGACCGGCTCACGGCTGAGCGAACTGCCCGCCGGCGGACCGGTGATCGTGGCGACCTCGCTGGCCTCCGCACGCAGCCTGCTCGGCGACCCCGGCCTTGAATGGCCCAGCGGCACCGCCGCCCTGCTGGACATGGCCGTCACCCACTCCAAGAAGGACGGCAACGTCTCCTTCGACATGGACGAGGGCGGCTTCACCTCCCAGTACTCCGACCACGACCCCTCCCTCGCCCCCAAGGGCCAGGCCCTGTTCCAGGGACAGATGCCGCTGCGGCCCGGCGAGTCGAAGGCCGACGCCCTGGCCCGGCTGGAGAAACTCTTCGACCTGACCACCCCCGGCTGGCGCACCCGCCTCCTGTGGCGCCGCGAAGGCGTCTCCCGCGGCCGCACCGGCGCCCTGGACCTGCCCGGCCTCAGCTGGCGGGACAGGCCCGCCGTCGACCGCGGGGACGGCGTGTACCTGGCCGGCGACAGCGTCGCCGCCCCCGGCATCCTCGCCGAGACCTCCATCAACAGCGCCCTGCGGGCCGCCCAACTCGCCGTGAACACCCGGCCGGCGGCGCACCGCTCCGCGGTGCTCGGGCGATGAGCAGCCCTTCGCGTCCCACCCCACCCTGTTAGGGAGCGCAGCACATGAGAATCACCCTGTCCGAGCGCGGCACCCCGGACTGGCAGACCGCCGCGGACCTCGCCCGGCTGGTGTTCGCCAAGCAGTACCAGGCGAGCATCTCGCCCGACCCGGACGGCTTCCTCGCCTTCTTCGAGACCGCCGCCGACGGCCAGGAGGAAGTCCTCGCCTGCGCGGGCCTGTCCTTCCCCGAGGAAGAGAGCATCCTGCTCGAGCGCTACCTCGACGCTCCCGTCGAAGACGTCATCACCCGGGCCGTGGGCGCCCCCGTCAAACGCTCCCAGGTCCTGCAGATCGGCTCCATCGCCTCGGTACGGGCCTCCGCCGGCGCCGAGATCATCAAGGCGATCCCGCTGATCATGGCCTGCCTGGGCCGCCCGTACGCGGTGATGACCATGACCGGCCGGCTCGCCGCCCTCATGCAGCGCCTGGGCTGCGTCTTCCACCCCCTCGCCGACGCCAGCGCGCAGCGCCTGCCCGAAGACGAACGGGCCGCGTGGGGCTCCTACTACGACACCCGGCCCGTCGTCGGCTACGCCGAGGCCGCCGAACAGTCCACCCTCCTGCTGGCCGCCATCGGCCGCTACTGCTTCACCTCGGTCGACATGCGGCTGCTGAGCAACCGCCCGCAGCAGGGGGTGCTCACCCGTGCCGCCTGACACCCCCACCCGCCTCTCTCTCGCCCAGGGACTCCTGGAGCGGGCCGCCAGCGACGCCGTCATGGTCCGCGTGCTGGCCGCCGACGGCTCGCCGCCCGCCGCCTGGAGCTACCGCGACCTGATCGGCGCCGCCCTCACCCTGGCCGCCCGGCTCCAGGAACGAGCCCGCGCGCTGGGCCGGCCGGCACGAGTGGGGCTGCTCGCGGAGAACTCGCCCGAATGGGTCGTAGCCGACCTGGCCGCCCTGTTCGCCGGCGCCGTCGAGATCCCCGTCCCGACCGCCTTCACCGCACAGCAGGCAGCCTCCCTCCTTCAGAACGCCGACCTGTGCCTCACCGACGCCGCGGGCGAAGCCGCCCTGGCCCGCTGGCACACCAGCACCCCCCAGCCCCAGCCCGTCCTGGCGGACGGCTGCCCCGCCGTTGCCCTCGACCTGCCCGACCTCACCCGCGCACCCCGCCCCGCCGCGCCCCCGCAGATCCCCGGACACGACCAGATCGTCAAGGTCATCCACACCTCCGGCACCACCTCCGCCCCCAAAGGCGTACAGATCCGCCGCCACGGCCTGGACGAACTCCTCACCTCGCTGCGCGCCCGCACCCGCCCGGAGATCTTCGAGCGCTACCTGTCCATCGTCCCGCTCAGCCTCCTCATCGAGCAGGTCGCCGGCCTCTACATGCCCTTCCTGGCGGGCGGTTCGGTGTCCTTCCTGCCGCCGGGCACCGCCCTGGTCGGCACCGCCGCCGACGCCGCCCCCCGCATGCTCACCCTGCTGCGCGCGGCCCGCCCCACCGCCCTGGTCGTGCCGCCCACCGTCGCCGGCCTCTTCCTCGCCCTGTGCGACCAGCAGCCCGCCGAGAGCGTCACCGAGCGCCACCGGCGGATCTTCGGACACGACGGGCCGGTCTTCGTCGCCTGCGGCGGCGCCCCCGTCCCCCCGGAGATCCTCCAGCGCCTCGACGCCTACGGGCTGACCGTCCACGAGGGCTACGGACTGAGCGAGAACTCCTCCGTGGTGTCCTGGAACTTCCCCGGCGCCGTCCGCTTCGGCACCGTCGGCCGCCCCCTGGACCACGTGCGGGCCGAACTCGCCGAGGACGGCGAACTCCTCATCCGCAGCACCTCCCTGTTCGCCGGCTACACCCGCGAGGACCCCTCCAGCGTCGTCGTCGACGACCAGGGCCGCCTGCACACCGGCGACCTCGCCGAGATCGACGCCGACGGCTATCTGCGGATCACCGGACGCAAGAAGAACCTCGTCATCACCGCGGGCGGCCGCAACGTGGCCCCCGAATGGGTCGAGGCCCGCTACCGCGAACTCGGCTTCGTCCGCGAGGCCGCCGTCGTCGCCGACGGCCTCGACCAGGTCCACGGCCTGTTCGTCATCGACGCCGGCCTCGACCCTGCCACGGCCCGCCGCGAGATCACCGACTTCGGCAGGCGGAAACTCTCCGGCATCGAACGCGCCGCCGTCGTCCACCTCATGTCCGAGGACGACCCCGCCTACGCCACCTGCTTCACCGTCACCGGACGCCCCCGCCGCGACGTCGTGCGCGCGCACGTCCTCAAGCAGCCCCCCACCCCGGCCCCCCGCGGCGGCGAGACCAAGGAGAAGGCTTGACATCTCCCCCAGCCGAAGCAGGGGGATTCTTCCCTCGCGGGTTGAGCTTTCTGCTTCTCAGACAGCAGCTGCCCCGAATCAACGGCGGGGGACGTTGGTACGCCCAGCAGTCTTACGCCAGCTCCACAGACCTGACATCCCGCCAGCCCGGCGGTAGGCCCGGCCAGCTTGGTTATCACCGGCCGAGCGTGGCAACGCTACTGCATCCGCGGGCAGTTGCTGGTGAACGACGATCCGCCCTGGCGGCGAATCGTCTTCCCTTGCCCTGCTCCGCAGGAGTCCGTTTCCTCCCCGGCCCGAAGGCTGGGGTATCCACGGAGGAATCCAGATGAGCACGGCTATGAAGACCACCCCCTACGGCACCGGCAGCGGCCTGCTGGTCGAACCCGCAGGCCCCGGCGGCCTCGACGGCATCGACCCCAAGGAACTGCGCGACCTGCTCTCCCAGGCCGGCTTCCTGCTGCTGCGCGGCTTCGGCGCGGACATGGACGCCTTCACCGCCCTGGTGCAGCACACCTCCACCTCCACCACCCTCGACCCCGCCCGCGACTTCTACTCCGAGGTCGCCCAGAAGGTCGACGCCGGCTTCGACGAGGTGGGCCTGCACACCGAGAACGGCAACAGCCCCTTCCGCTCCCACCTCGCCTGGTTCTTCTGCGAGAAGGCCGCCTCCTCCGGCTCCCAGACCACCGTCTGCGACGGCTACCGCGTCTGGGACGCCCTCAGCCCTAAGGCCCGTACGGCATTCGCGGCCCAGGACATCGTCTACAGCCGCTACGTCGCCGAGCCGCAGTGGCGGGCGATGGCCCACCACCTGCTGGGCCGCACCAAGCCCGCCGACGAGATCGAGGTCAAAGAACTCCTCGCGCTGGCAGGCCAGTTGCCGGGCACCGAGATCGTGCCGCAGGACGACGGCGGGGTGCGCTACTCCTTCACCACCCCCGCGGCCGGCACCACCGTGTTCGGGCCGCGCCCCTCCTTCGCCAACAGCATCCTGGGCCCCTCCTTCAACTACGAGAAGCCCACCATCACCTTCGCCGACGGCACCGCCCTGTCCCAGCAGCTGCTGGCCGAGGTCGAAGAGGTGACCGCCCGCCTCACCGAGAACCTCGACTGGCAGGACCAGGACGCCGCCGTCATCGACAACACCCGCGTCATGCACGGCCGGCGCGCCATCACCGACCCCCACCGCACCATCTACAACGCCCTCAGCTACATCGAGGCACCCGCCGCCTGACCGGGCCGCCCCTCCCGCCCCCACCCCCAGCCGACGAAGAAGGGGAGAGGGGCGGGAGGGGCGCGAGGCAGATCCATCCGAGAGGGAGCCATGACCACCGACCACACCGCCGCCCCCCGCACGACGGACACCGCACCCGCCGCCGCGGATCCCCGCCGCTGGCGCCTGCTCGTCTTCGTCGCCCTCGCCCAGTTCATGGTGCTCCTCGACACCACCGTGGTGAACCTCGCCCTGCCCGCCATCCAGGCCGACCTGAAGGCCGGCGCCACCGCCGTCGAATGGGTGCTGACCGCCTACATCCTGTGCTTCGGCGGCCTCATGCTGCTCGGCGGCCGCACCGCCGACCGCTGGGGCAGGCGGCGCACCTTCCTGCTCGGCGCCCTGCTGTTCACCGCCGCCTCCCTGCTGTGCGGGCTCGCCCAGGGCGCCGGCCTGCTGATCGCCGCCCGCGCCCTGCAGGGCTGCGGCGCCGCCTTCCTCTCACCGGCCGCGATGTCCCTGGTCACCACCACCTTCCCCAAGGGCCGCGAACGCACCACCGCGCTCGCCGTGTGGGCCGCACTGGCCGGCCTCGGCGGCACCCTCGGCGTCATCGCCGGCGGCCTGATCACCGACAGCCTCAGCTGGCGCTGGATCTTCTACATCAACCTGCCCTTCGGGATCGTCGCCGTCGCCGGCGTCCTGCTGCTGTCCCGGGGCCGCCCCGAGACCCGTATCCGCGGCTCGCGCCCTGACATCGCCGGCGCCGTCACCGTCACCGCGGGCCTGGCCGCCCTCGTCTACGCCATCGTCAACATCCAGGACCACGGCGCCGCCTCCACGCCCTACGTCCTGGCCCCGGCCGCCGCCGCTCTCGCCCTGCTCGCCGCGTTCGTCCTGATCGAACGCCGCACCCCCGACCCGCTGATGCCGCTGCACCTGTTCGCCACCCGCTCCCTGGCCACCGCGGGCCTGGGCCGCGTCCTGACCAGCGGCGTGCAGGCGTCCGTGCTCTTCCTGTGCAGCTACTACCTGCAGCGCACCCTGGGCTACTCCACCCTCAAGTCCGGGTTCGCGTTCCTGCCGCTGGGCGTCGTCGCCATCCTCGTCACCGCCCCCGCCACCCGCATCATGCACAAGGCCGGCCCCCGCCCCGTCTACCTCGCCGGCGCCGCCGGCTCCGTCCTTGGTCTCCTCCTGCTCACCCAGGCCCCGGCCGACGGCACCTACCTGCTGCACCTGCTGCCCGCCCTGCTCATCCTCGGCGCGTCCATGCAGTGCTGTGGCATCCCCGTCAACGTGCACGGCGTCTCCGACATCCCCGCCCGCCAGCAGGGCATCGCCTCCGGCGTCCTGGTCGCCGCCTTCCAGGTCGGCGCCTCCCTCGGCGTGGCCACCGTCGCCACCAGCGCCCTGACCCGCACCACCCACGAACTCACCCACCACACCGCCCCCGCCCTGGCCTGGCTGGACGGCCTCCACCTCGGCTTCTGGATCGCCACCGGCATCGGCGTCCTCAACCTGCTCACCGCCTACTTCGCACTGCCCCGCCACCGCCGCGCCCCCGCCCCGGCCGGCCCCCGCACCGCCTGACCACCCCCCAACCCCCCCAACGGACACGGAGAGGCCCATGGCACGCCCCGGAGACACCCTCCACCTCGGCAAGGACAAGCTCACCTTCCTGACCACCGCCGCCGAAACCGACGGCGCCTTCGTCGAAGTCGAAGTCGAGTACGCCCCCGCCGTCATCAAACCGCCCCAGCACTACCACCCCCGCCAGACCGAACACATGCGCCTTCAAAGCGGCCGCCTCAGCCTCCAACTGGACGGCGTCCTGCACGAGTACGAACAAGGCGCCGACTTCTACATCCCGCCGGGCGCCGTCCACTCCATGTGGAACCCCGGCCCCGAACCCACCCGGGTCATCTGGCGCACCACCCCCGCCTACCAGACCGAAACCGTCTTCGAGACCCTGTGGGGCCTGACCAACGAAGGCCGGCTGCGCCCCGACGGCACCCCCCGCCTGCAGATGCCGCTGCTCGCCCTCGCCTTCCGCGACGAGTACCGCGTCGTCACCGGCCGCCCCTACCCCCTCGACACGGCCCTGTGCCTGCTGCTCTCCCCGCTCTCCCTGGCCTGCGGCTACCGCCCCACCTACCGCCCGCCCCAGAACACCGCGACCCTCCAGCCCACCGCCTGAACACACCGCCGCAGGAGCGGGGTTCGAGCCGGACACCAGGGCGCGGCGAGCCGTGCGCCCTAGCGTCGGCCCCAACCGACATACGGCCGATGCGTGGAGGAATGGTCATGGCCACCGAAGCACACGAATTCACCCTGCCCGGCGCGGATCTCCCGCAGCCCGACGCCGAACTGCGCAAGAAGCGCGAGGCGGTCGTCCTGCAGCACACGGTCGCCGAGATCGCCTGGGACATCGACGGCGTGCTGGCCACCTTCCCGCGCGGCGGCGTCTACCGCATCCAGGCCTTCGAAGAGGGCCCGCTGATCGGCGAAGAAGCCATCAAGAAGGGCTACTTCGCCGACCTCAAGGCCGCCTTCCCCGACCTGGAGCACGAACTGCACCACGTGCACCACACGCCCACCGCCGTGATCCTCGAGGCACAGGCCCGCGGCAAGCAGGAGGCCGACTGGCGCGGCATCCCCAACCGCGGCAAGTCCATCGACGCCCCCGTCGCCGTCTTCTTCCACTTCGACGGCGACGTCCTGATCGACGAGACCCTCTACTTCGACATCGCCACCTTCCAGCGCCAGCTCGCCTGACCCCCTCCCCATCCGCAGACGCGCCGCGCCCGCGTGTGCCGAGCGGGGCTCGAGGAGAACTTGAGCAGGCGTCCGTAGCGTCGACGGCGCCGTACCGGCCCGCGCGCGGGCACCAGGGCGCCGCGGGCCGGACCGGTCACGGCGATGAGCATCTCGCACGACCCGCCTCCAGAAAGGATGCTCGGATGAGCACCGTCAACCCCCCATCCCCGGGCGGTGAAACCAGGAGGGTGGTCTTCTGGGCCATTCTCACCACCAGCCTCGCCTCGTTCATGGCGGGACTGGACAACCTCGTCATCATCACGGCGCTGCCCACCATCCGGGAGAAACTCGGCGGCAGCCTCACCGACCTGGAATGGACGGTCAACGCCTACACCCTGTCCTTCGCGGTCCTGATGATGTTCGGCGCCGCCCTCGGCGACCGCTTCGGCCGCCGCAAGGTCTTCAGCCTGGGCCTGCTGCTGTTCACCGCCGCCTCCGCGGCCGCCGCCCTCGCGCCCGGCATCAACGAACTCGTCGCCGCCCGCGCCGTCCAGGGCGTCGGCGCGGCCATCATCATGCCGCTGTCGGTGACCCTGCTGACCGCCGCCGTGCCCGCCGAGAAACGCGGCGCGGCCCTGGGCATCTGGGGCGCCGTCAACGGACTGTCCATCGCCGCCGGCCCGCTGGTGGGCGGCGCCATCGTCGAGCACCTGTCCTGGCAGTGGATCTTCTGGCTGAACGTGCCGATCGGCCTGGCCCTGGCCCCGCTGTCCTTCCGCAAACTCGCCGAGAGCCGCATCGCCCACTCCCGCCTGGACGCCGTCGGCACCGCCCTGGCCAGCCTGGGCCTGTTCGGCATCGTGCTGGGCCTGATCAAGGGCCACGGAGACGGCTGGACATCCCCGCAGGTCCTGGGCGCACTGATCGGCGGCACCGCCGTGATGGCCCTGTTCGTGGTGTGGGAGAACCGCACCGAACACCCGATGGTGCCGATGCGGATGTTCCGCAACCGCGCGTTCACCGCGATCAACCTGGCCGGCGCCCTCATGTCGGTCGGCATGTTCGGCGCGATCTTCCTGATGACCCAGTTCCTGCAGAACATCCAGGGCTACACCGCCATGCAGGCCGGCGTACGGCTGCTGGCCTGGACCGCCATGCCGATGGTGGTCGCCCCCATCGGCGGCATGGTCTCCGACCGCATCGGCGGCAAACCCGTGGTCACCCTCGGCCTCGCCATGATGACCGCCGGCATGGTCTATTGGGCCTTCGTCCTCAAACCGGACGTCTCCTACGCCGCCCAGCTGCCCTCCCTGATGATCTGCGGCGCCGGCATGGCCCTGTTCTACGCCCCGCTGATGAACCTCACCATGGGCTCGGTCGCCGAACACGAACAGGGCATCGCCTCCGGCGTCACCGCCGCCACCCGCGAGGTCGGCGCCGCCCTCGGCGTCGCCCTCCTCGCCTCCATCTTCAGCGCCAACGGCGGCTACGCCTCACCGCGCAACTTCGTCGACGGCCTGGTGCCCGCCATGTGGGTGGGCGCCACCGCGGTGGCCCTTGCCACCTTCGCCATGCTGCTGGCCCCCTCCCGCCGGCGCGCCGCCGCGAGCGCCCCCGTCGCACAGGCCGCCCCCGCGCAGGAGAGTGCACCGGCCCCCCTGCACTGACCTGGCGCCGGGGCCGGTGCCACCCCCGGGTGGCACCGGCCCCGGCGCCCTCCCACGAACCGGCGCCCCGACGCCCCGACGAACCGAGGACGCATGGCCATTGAGGAGATGAAGGTCCGCGACGCCTTCCGGATCACACCGTCGCAACTGCCGGACAACCGGGGCCTGTTCTTCGAGGCCTGGCGGCTGGGCGGCCTGACGGCGGCGAGCGGCCAGCCCTTCACCGTCCGGCAGGTCAACTTCTCCGTCTCCCGGCGCAACACACTGCGCGGCATCCACGGCACCACCCTGCCGCCGGGCCAGGCGAAGCTGGTGACCTGCGTGCGCGGCGCCGCCCTGGACGTCGTCGTCGACCTGCGCGTCGGCTCCCCGACGTTCGGCATGTTCGACACCACCCTGCAGGAAGCCGGCTCCGGCATCGGCGTCTACCTCGCCGACGGCCTCGGCCACGCCTTCCTCGCCCTGAGCGACGACACCTGCATGAACTACCTGTGCTCCGAGGAGTACGTGCCCGGCACCATGGTCGACGTCCAGGCCCTCGACCCCGACATCGGCATCCCCTGGAACACCACCGGACAACTCATCCGCTCCGACAAGGACACCCACGCCCCCGGCCTCTCCGAGGCCGCCGCCCGCGGCCTGCTGCCCACCTACGAACAGGCCCTCGCCTCCTACCATCCCGCGGCCGCCGACGGCCGCCGCCCGTAGCCTGACGGGTGACGGCGGCGGGAGGCGCGGTGATCGAGTGTGTCCGGGCGGTACTGGTCACGCCCGCCGGCCGGCTGCTGCTGATCCGGCGCACCTGGCCGGGCGCCACGCCCTACCGGGTTTTTCCCGGCGGGCACGTCGAACCGGACGATCCGGGCCTGCGCGCGGCCCTGGTCCGTGAGATACGCGAAGAGACCGGCGCCGAGCCGCAGATCACGGGCCTGCTGCACGTGCTGGCCGACGAGCACCAGCGCCAGTACTTCTACCTGGCCCGCATCCGGTCCTGGTCCGAGGCGGACCGCACCGGTCCGGAGTTCGCCGACCCGGACCGCGGAGAGTACCGGCTCGAGGAAGTCCCGCTGAGCATCCGGGCGCTCGACGCCCTCGGCCTGGAGCCGGAGGAGATCGCCGCACTGCTGCGCGCCGCGGTGACGGCCGGGACCGACCTGGCCGCCCTGGCAGATCCGGCACGGTGAGTCCGGCGGCCGGCACCAGGAACCCCGTCCGCCAGGAGCCTTGCCGCCGGCAGGCGCCGGGTGTGAACCAGCCTGCCCTGTCCGCAGGTTGGAGCGGGCCCGGCGTCAGGGCTTCACACGGCTTCTCTCGCGGCTTGGCGGGATCTCCACTCGCGGCGCAGGAGGTGGAACCGCAGGGCCGCGGCGGCGAGAAACGCGGGACCGGTGCCGCCCCGGGCCCACCCTCCGGCCATGACGAACCAGCAGAGGGCGAGGCCGGTGAAGAAGAGGCTGACGGCGATGACCAGCGGTTCGCGGATCCAGAACGCGAGGGCGCGGAGAATCAGGCTGATCAGCATCCGGCCAGTCGATCAGGCGCGGACCCCGCACGCTGCGGTGGAGGCCACAGTTCCGCAGGCGGGAGGGGCGTCAACTCCTGCCTGCCCAGGGACGGTGGCCGCGCCCGGGCAGCTGCCACTTCTGTTGAAAGTGCGAACCGGTTTGCTCCGGTCGCCGATCGGGGGGCACCGACCTAACCTCGGTTGAGGCCGACAGTGACCAATGGGGCAGTTGTTCAAGATGGGAGAACATCGTGAATGCCACATTCCGCAGCCACTGGGGGCGCACCTTCGCCGTAGGAACCCTGACAGCGGCCCTGCTGTCCGGGGGAGCAGCGGGCGGTATCGCGGTAGCGGCCACCGGATCCCAGCATCCGGCCGCACCCGCGGCGACACCTGCGACATCGGCGCCGGAGACGTCGAAGACGACGACCACCGCGCCGGCGCCGACGACGACCACCACCAAGCCGTCGCCGACGACGACCACCAAGCATTCGCCGAAACCGTCGCCGTCGAAGACGCACAAGTATTCGCCGAAACCGTCGCCGTCGAAGACCCACAAACCGAAGCCGACTCCGTCGAAGACCCACAAGTATTCGCCGAAGCCGACTCCGTCGAAGACCCACAAACCGAAGCCGAAGCCGTCGAAGACGAACAAGTACTCGCCGAAGCCGAAGCCGTCGAAGACGCACAAGTACTCGCCGAAGCCGACTCCCTCGAAGACGAGGACGGCGCACCCGACCGTGACCGCCAAGCCGACCAAGACCTCCTAGCCCTGACCGCCGGGGCAAGTGACACGCCCGCGCCCCTGAGGCGCGGGCGTGTCTGTCGGAGCCTTCGCCCTCCCCCTCGCGCAACCATCCGGCGTCCGGTACGTCTGATGCGGTATGAGGGCGTGGTGGGCGGACAGGAAGCGGCGGTATGCGGCCGTGGTGTGTGCAGTGGTACTGGCGGCGGCCGGGGCAGGCGCCGTCGCCCTGAAGACCCGTCACCCGGCGCAGGCGCCCGGGGCCGTGCTGACGTTCCGGTCCGTGCTGAACACGTTCTACCTGCCGCGCTACACCGCGCCCGGCCATGCCCCCTGGGCCCCCGAATACCGGATCCGCCTGGCGGCGGCCGCGGCCCCGTCCGGAGGGAGCCAGGGGTCCGCCAGGCAGGTCGAGGCGGATTTCGACCTGTCCGTCTTCAAGGGGAAGGCCGACATCTGGGGGGAGAACAAGGGCTACGGCTGCGCCCGGTCGGGCTTTCGTGTGACCTGCGCGCTGCAGGACATCAAGTACGGGGAGGGAGCCGATTTCCTTCCCTTCCAGGTGAAGCCGAAGCCCGGTACGGCCCCCGGCCCGGCCGGATCCATCGTGGTGACCGTGCACAGCGCCGACGCGCCCACCATCCGGCACACCACCCGTGTGAGGGTCGGCTCGCCGTATCTGACCACCCGGAACAGGAAACTGACGGGGGTGCGCCCCGGCGGCGAGGTGCGGCTGACACCCGCCTTCGGCAACCGGGGGGACACCGGTGTCGACGGTGGCATCACCGTCATGGTGGTGGCGGACGGCAGCACCCTGCTGCCCCGGTACGGCAACTGCCGCTACAACAAGGCGGCAGCGGCCACCGAGGCACAGTGCGACTTTCCCGGCCCGCTGCCCGCGGGGACGGCGTACGAGACGGACCATCCGGTCACCGCCGTGACCGGCCAGGACACGAGGAGCGGCAGCCTGCACTACAGCGTGTGGCCCACCGCCGATATCGACGGTCCGTCACAACTTCCCGGGCGGGCTGTGCGCGGCACCGGTGAAGTGCTGCGGCTTCGGCCGGTGGACGGCGGCGCGTTCACCGGGAGCGAGTCGCGCAGGAGCCGGGGAGCCGCCGGGGCACTGGACTTCGAGACCACGCGGGTCGACGACGTGGAGGCCGTCGGCTTCACCATCCGGGGCGGGGTGGGCGAGGAGGTCCGGACCGAGGTGCCGTATCCGAGGGGCTACCGGGGCGACACGATGTGGGTGACGCTCCCCGACGGCGTCAGCCTCGTCACCCGGCCACCGCAAGACCTGCAGAGCGAGGACTCCTACTGCCGAAAGGGCCCGGCGAAGGGCGGTCCCGTCGCCTGCGGACCGGGGGCCGAGCCCTACGCCGTCGTCCTGCTGGTGCGTATCGACAAGCGCGTCGAGGGGGCCCGCGGCAGCGTCACGGTCCCGCCCGGTCCCGCCGCCGACCCGGACCAGGACAACAACACAGCCCCGGTGACCGTGGAGTACAGCCCGTGACCGTCCCGTGCCGCAGCGGGCGCCCGGTCATCCGAACTGGCCGGGCTGGTAGTCGCCGGCGGGCTGCCGGACGAGGACGTTGACACGGTTGTAGGCGTTGATGAGGGCGATGAGGGAGACCAGCGCGGCGAGCTGGTCCTCGTCGTAGTGCTTGGCGGCGTTCGCCCAGGCCTCGTCCGTGACCCCGCCGGCCGCATCGGCGATGCGGGTGCCCTGTTCGGTCAGCTCCAGGGCGGCGCGCTCGGCGTCGGTGAAGACCGTGGCCTCCCGCCAGGCCGCGACCAGGTGGAGGCGCACCGGGGTCTCCCCGGCGTGCGCGGCGTCCTTGGTGTGCATGTCGGTGCAGAAACCGCAGCCGTTGATCTGACTGGCGCGGATCTTCACCAGCTCCTGCGTCGCGGCCGGCAGCGTGGAGTCCGAGACCGCCTTGCCTGCCGAGTTGATGTGCCTCAGGACCTTGCCTGCGACCGGGTTGCCGAAGAGGTTCAAGCGGGCATCCATGGTGAGCTCCTGTGCCGTTGCCGGTGGTTACACCTCCCTGACGGACCAGCCCGGCAGGATGTGACAGCACCGGAAAAAATGCCCGTCTTCTCCAGGCCCGGTCCCGCCCCCTGGGGCGCGCTCACCGGCTCACAGGGCGGCCTTGTGCTTCAGGGGTTCCCACCAGGTGCGGTGGTCGCGGTACCAGGCGAAGGTCTCGGCCAGGCCCTGGGCGAAGTCCTTGCGGGGGCGGTAGCCGAGCTCGCGGGAGATCTTCGTGCAGTCCACCGAGTAGCGCAGGTCGTGGCCGAGCCGGTCGGGCACGTGCTCGACGCTGTCCCAGGCCGCCCCGGCGAGGTCGAGCAGCAGGGTGGTCAGTTCCTTGTTGCTCAGCTCGGTGCCGCCGCCGATGTTGTACACCTCGCCCGGCCGGCCGCCGGTGCGCACCAGTTCCAGGCCCTGCACGTGGTCGTCGATGTGCAGCCAGTCCCGGACGTTGAGCCCCTCCCCGTACAGCGGGACGCGGTGTCCGTCGAGGAGGTTGGTGACGAACAGGGGGATGACCTTCTCGGGGAAGTGGTGGTGGCCGTAGTTGTTGGAGCAGCGGGTCACCCGGACGTCCAGGCCGTGGGTGCGGTGGTAGGAGAGGGCGACGAGGTCGGAGGAGGCCTTGGAGGCGGCGTAGGGGGAGTTGGGGCGCAGCGGGTCGCTCTCGGGCCAGGAGCCCTCGGCCAGGGAGCCGTAGACCTCGTCGGTGGAGACGTGCAGGAAGCGCGCCGGGCCGCCGGGCCGGCGCAGCGCGGCGTCCAGCAGGGTCTGGGTGCCCAGCACGTTGGTGGTGATGAACTCGGCGGCGCCGAGGATGGAGCGGTCGACGTGGGACTCGGCGGCGAAGTGCACGATCTGCTCGTGGCCGGCGACGAGTTCGGCCACGAGGCGGGTGTCGCAGATGTCGCCATGGACGAAGCGGAAGGCGGGGTGGGAGCGGACCGGGTCGAGGTTGGCGGGGTTGCCGGCGTAGGTGAGTTTGTCCAGGACGGTGATCTCGACGTCGCCGGGGCCTGCCGGGCCGAGCAGGGTGCGTACGTAGTGCGAGCCGATGAACCCCGCTCCGCCGGTGACGAGGATGTGTGTGGTGGTCATGACGATATCTGCACCTTGCTGTGGTCGCCGAGGATGAGCCGGTGGGCGGCGGGGACCCGGGGTGCGGGGGTCACCTCCACGTTGCGTCCGATGATCGAGGCCTCCACGCGGCGGGCGCCGCGCACCGAGGAGCCGTCCAGGACGATGGAGAACTCGATCTCGCTGTCGGTGATGCGGCAGTCGCGGGAGATGGAGGTGAACGGGCCGACGTAGGAGTCGGCGATCACGCTGCCGGTGCCGATGACGGCCGGGCCCACGATGCGCGAGCCGCTCACCCGGGCGCCCTCGTCGATCTGCACCCGCCCGATGATCTCGCTGGCGTCGTCGACGTCGCCCTCGATGTGCGGCTCGGTGTGCTCCAGGACGGAGCGGTTGACCTCCAGCATGTCGCCGACGTTCCCGGTGTCCTTCCAGTAGCCGGAGATCGTCGTGGAGCGTACGTCGCGCTGCTGGTCGATGAGCCACTGCAGGGCGTGGGTGATCTCCAGTTCGCCGCGCCAGGAGGGCGTGATGGCGCGGACGGCCTCGTGCACGGCCGGGGTGAACAGGTAGACGCCGACCAGCGCGAGGTCGCTCTTGGGGGCCTTGGGCTTCTCCTCCAGCCCTATGACCCGTCCGTCCGCGCCGAATTCGGCGACCCCGAACTGGCGCGGGTCGGGGACCTGGGTGAGCAGGATCTGGGCGGCGGGCCGCTGCGCGCGGAAGGCGTCGACGAGGGAGGAGATGCCGCCCACGATGAAGTTGTCGCCCAGGTACATGACGAAGTCGTCGTCGGCGAGGAAGTCGCGGGCGATGATGACGGCGTGGGCCAGGCCCAGCGGCGCGTCCTGGGGGATGTAGGTGACGGTGAGGCCGAACTTGGAGCCGTCGCCGACGGCTTGCATGATCTCGTCGGCGGTGTCCCCGACGACGATCCCGACCTCGGTGATGCCCGCGTCCGCGATCGCTTCCAGGCCGTAGAAGAGCACCGGCTTGTTGGCCACGGGCACCAGCTGTTTGGCGGATGTGTGGGTGAGGGGGCGCAGGCGGGTTCCGGCCCCGCCGGAGAGTACGAGAGCCTTCATGGAGGTGAGGCTAGGAGCGGGCACTTGAGCCGGGATGGGGGATGGGCCGCGCCCACAGGCCCCCTCCAGGGCGGCTCGAGAGGCGGTGGGGATCCTCGGGTGACACGGCGGGGCGGGCGGCTGCGCCTGCCCGCTTCGGTGACGCGAGCCCAGGAAGGCTTGAGGCATGGCAGACAACCACCGTGAACTCGTCCAGCGCTTCGTCGACATGATCAACGCTCATGACGTGAGCACCATGAGCGAGCACACCGCGCCCGGGCACATCGACCACAACCCGGTCGTGGAGGACGGCATCGAGGCGAACACGGCGTTCTGGGAGCAGATCTTCGCCGCGTTCCCCGACGTCAAGGTCGTCACCCACGACCTGGTCGTGGAGGGGGACCGCATCGCCGGGCGTTTCGAGTACTCGGGCACCCACCAGGGCACGTTCTTCGGCGTCGAGGCCACCGGGCGGCCGCTGAACTTCCAGTCGATCGACTTCTGGCGGGTCGAGGACGGGCTGCTGGCCGAGCACTGGGACCAGCTGGACATGGCGGGGCTGTTCCGCCAGCTCGGCGTCGACATCCACGCCGGACAGGACGGCCGGTAGCCGTCGCCGGGCAGGGGCGGGCGGCCCGGCGCGCACAAGGTGCGCACCGGGCCGCCCGTGCGTGAGCCCGTCCGCGAGTCCGTCCGTGAGCCCGTGCGTGAGCTGGTAGGGGGCCGGGCCGTCCGTGTGTTGTCTATACGGGGCCGGGGTGGGCCGCGGCCTGTTCGACGGCGTCGGTGAGCCGGGCGTGGGCGAGGAGGGCCTCGGTGTGCGGGGTGAAGTCCTCGCGGTCGAGGACGGCCCGGGCGAAGACGCCGGCGATGTTGGTGAAGTGGGCGTCCGGGGCGAGGCGCATCTCGCGGACAGTGCCGCCCTGTTCGACGTGCAGGACGGGGACGTGCTCGTCGGGGGTGCTGAAGGCGCGTTCCAGGCGCAGCCGTCCCTGGCTGCCCCACAGGTCGTAGCCGCTGCGGTAGGCGTGTTCGACGCCGTAGGCGAGCTGGGCGGTGGCCCCGGAGGCGGCGGTCAGCAGGGCGCCGCCGGCGGGCGCCGGCCCGTGCGCGGTGGCGGGGCTCACCTGGGCGCCGGCCACCCGCAGGTGCGGGCCGAGGAAGAGCTGGGCGGCGCGCAGCGGATAGGCGGCGACCTCGGGCAGGGTGCTGGCCCGCCGCAGGGTGTTGTCGGCGTCGCGGCGCAGCGGGATGCCGAACTCGGAGCCGAACAGGCGCAGTTCGCCGATCAGCCCGTCGCCGAGCAGCTGCTGGACGCGGGCGTGCTGGGAGTGGTGGAGGAACATGAAACTCTCCATCAGCAGCAGGCCGCGCTCACGGGCGAGGGACACCGCCTTGTCCGCGTCCGCGAGGCGGGCGGCGAACGGCTTCTCGCACAGCACGTGCTTGCCGGCCTGAAGGGCCCGCAGGGTCCACTCCACATGCAGTTCGGGCGGCAGCGGCAGGTAGACGGCGTCCACGTCGTCGCGCTCCAGCAGCCCGGCGTAGCCGGCCACCGGCGTGCCGCCGAACCGGCCGGTGAACGCCCGCGCCTTCGCGAGGCTGCGGCTGGCGATCGCGGTCACCTCGACGAGCGGCTGGCGGGCCATCGAGGGCAGCATGCGCCGCTCGGCGATGTCCGCGCAGCCCAGCACCCCGATCCGCAGCACCGGCCCGCCCGCTCCTCGTGTGCGCTGGGGCCCGTTCACCGGGCGTACGCCCCGCCGCGGGCCCAGGCCGCGCGCAGTGCGCTCAGCAGGGTCCGGGCCTCGATGTTGAGGTAGTTGCTGTGCCGCAGCAGGGCGGACAGCTGGCCGACGGTCACCCACAGGAAGTCCCCGGGTACGTCGACGGGGAACTCGCCGCCCACTTCCATCAGGACGTAGCGGTTGCCGGCGTGGTGGAAGCGGCCGCCCTCCTCGGACTGCACGGTGTCGTACAGCAGCGTGCCGGGATCGGCGCGCAGGACGAGGTCGAGGTAGCGGGGCCGGCGGGGCAGCGGCAGGGCCAGGGCGCGGCCGGGCTGGCACTGCACGGTGGGGCCGAGTTCGGCCACGTCCAGGACGCCGGCCTCGGAGCGGGCGTGGGCGAGCAGGTGCGGCACGCCGCCGATGCGGCGCACCAGGAACGCCGACAGGCCCTGTTCGGCCGGCGCGAGCAGGGGCTGGGTCCAGCGGGTGACCTCGCGGTTGGCGGCGGCCACGGACGCGGCGATGACGGTGAAGTGGTGGCCGCTGTCGTGGGCGATCGCGTCCTCGGTGCGCCGCCAGTTCTGCACGGCGGCCAGCGGCATGCTGGTCTGCACGAGCTCGCGGTGGGCCTTGATCTCGGTGAGCCGGTTGAGGAGGTGCTCCATGCTGTGCAGCGGGACTCCCTCGTCGGCGTACGAGGGGATCAGCGACAGCACGGTGCGGGCGTCCATGTTGACCACGTTCGACTCGCGCAGCAGCTGGTGGATCTGGCCGAGGGTCAGCCAGACGAAGTCCTCGTGCGCGGGGACGGGACCGAGGGCCTCGACCACCATGTTCCGGTTGCGTTTGCGCAGGAACCAGGAGCCCTGTTCGGACTGCAGGGAGTCGAACAGCACCCGGGAGGCGGTCCGCGGCGGGGCGAAGTACTCGATGTGGTTCACCCGGGCGCCCTTGTGCACGCCGGTGTAGTTGCTGCGGGTGGCCTGCACGGTGGGGGACAGCTGCACGGTCTCGAGGTTGCCGGGTTCCATCTTGGCCTGCATCAGGCAGTGCAGGACGCCGTCGAACTCCTTGACGACGATGCCCAGGATGCCGATCTCGGGCTGGTTGATGATCGGCTGCGACCAGGACGCGGCGTGCCCCTCCCACTCGGCGCGCACCTGCAGGCCCTCCACGGAGAAGAACCGGCCGCTGTCGTGCACGAGGTTGCCGGTGGAGTCCGCGAAACGCCAGCCGACCAGGTCGCGGAAGGGGATGCGCCGCACCTCGTAGCGGTTGGTGCGGCGCTGTTCGGCGAACCATTCGCGAAAGACCGGATTGGGCGTCACCGGGCTGTCCAGGGTCTGGGCCGACAGCGTGAAGCGCCGCCCCAGAGGGGTGAGGGCGCCCGGGGGCACCGCCTGGGTGATGGCCATCAGTCGTGACTCCTTCGCCGTGTGCCGCGCGCCCGGGGCCAGGCCGCCGCCACGACGATCCGCCAGAGCGATCGGCCGTGACTGGAGAGCGCCTCGAAACGCCCCGCACGCCCGCTCGAACCCCCGGCTCTGCCGGTGCTACATCTCCTGTCACTGCTAGACAAAGGGTGGGGGCGTCCCTACCGTGGGGCGGTATGAGAATCCTCTTTGCCAGCGCGGGCAACTTCGGGCACGTGTATCCCCTGCTTCCCTTGGCGAAGGCCGCGCGCGCCGCGGGCCACGAGGTCGCTTTCGCCACCGGCGAGCAGCTGCACCCGGCCCTGCGGGCGGCCGGCCTCGAGCCGGTGGCGGCGGGCCGCTCGGTTCCCGAGGCGTTCATGGAAGCAGTACGCGGCAGTGCCGGCCTCGAACACGGCGAGGGCGACGGCGACCTGGGCGCCCAGGACGTGCCGCCCGAGGTACTGGCCGACCTGCATGTGAAGGTGTTCGGCTCGGTGCTGCCCCGCTGGGTGGCCGCCGACCTCGCCCCCGTCCTGGCCGGCGGGAGCTTCGACCTCGTCGTCTACGAGGCGCTCAACCCCGGCGCCGCCTTCGCCGCGCACCTGGCGGGCGTGCCCGCCGTCGCGCACGGCGTGGGCGTGATGGCGATGGGCCCCGAGGAGGCCCGTATCCAGGAGGAACTGCTGGCCACCGCCGCCGACCTGGGCGTGCGCGTGCCCGGCGGCCAGCTGCTGGCCCTGGCCCGCACCTACATCGACATCTGCCCGCCCTCCCTGCAGGACCGCGGCTTCCTGGCCGCCCCGCTGCCCCGCGTCGAGCAGCGCCCCGTCGCCTACGGCGAGCCGGGCGAACTGCCCGCGGCCATCCGGGACGCGGACGGCCCCTTCGTCTACCTGACCCTGGGCACCGCACTGGGCTCGGTGGACGTCCTGCGCACGGTCATCGAGGGGCTGCTGCCGCTCGAGGTGCCGGTCCTGGTGGCCACCGGCCCGGTGGTGGACGTCGCCGACCTGGGCGAACTGCCCGAGCGGGTGGTGGCGGCCGCGTGGGTGGCCCAGCCCGAGGCGCTGAAGCGGGCGGCCCTGGTCGTCCAGCACGGTGGCGCCGGCACCACCCTGGCCGCGCTCGCGGCCGCAGTGCCCCAGCTGATCCTCCCGCAGGGCGCCGACGGACCCGCCAACGCCGCCGCCGTACGCGACGCGGGCGCGGGCGAGGTGGTCCTCGCCGCCGACCTGACGGCCGGCGCGGTCACCGCACAGGCCCGCCGCATCCTGGGCGACGAGACCTACCGCGACGCGGCCCGCAAGGTCGCCACCGAGATCGCCTCCATGCCCGCCCCCACCGAAACCGCCACCCGCCTCCCGCAGTTCACGACCTGACTCCGGCCCGGGCATCTGCCCCCGGCCTGCGGGTGTCCGGCCCCGGTCTCCGAGGGGCACCCCCGGCCTGCGGGTGTCCGGCCCCGGTCTCCGGGGACCCGCTCCAGGCCGCCGGATCCCCGGTCCGGCGTGCCCGGCCTCCGGTCCCGGATGCCCGGCCCCGGGTCCGCGGGCGCTCGATCCCACGCGTCCCGGGTGCCTGGCCCGGACCCGGCGCGCCCGGACCCGGTCTGCGGGTGTCCGGTTCCCGTCCCCGGGGCGGGACCGGCCCCCCCGGCCGGGGCCTGCGGACCGGGCCCCCGGCCGGGGCCTGCGGACCGGGCCCCCGGGGACGGAGGCAAGGCGCCCGGGGTTCCCGGCCCCGCCTCCGGGGCGCTCACCGCCACCCTCCCGAGGGAGTCCCGTCCGTAGAAAGGGAGTCCCGTCCGTAGAAGGAGTGACGCCCGCTCCGCCGCAGGACCGACTCCCGCACGCCGGGCGGGGACGGCTTCCGCTCCCGGGAGCCATCCCCTCCCCGGGGCCCTGGTCCGCCCGGCCGAGCCCGCCTCGGGTGCGTATCCCGCCCAACCCCCGGAGGGATCCGCACCCCGCCCCCCCGGGCGCCGGCCCGCCGGCCGCCCGGGCGCCGGCTCCGGTGCGCGCGTGCATTCCCCCGGCACGCGCGCACCGGACGCCCCCGCCGCCGTACGGACACGGCCGGCTTCAACCACCAGCAGCCCGGTGACCCGGTGAAGGGCGCCGCGGTCATCGTCGACGCCGTCGACGGCAACTACGGCCGGCCCGGGGTCGAAGGCCGGGGAGGCGTGCTGACCTGCATCGGCCCCATGCAGCGGTGGCGCCCGCCGACGCGGGGCTCATGTAAGCCGTAACCCAACCCAACCCAATCCGACCGGATCCACCCGTTGCCGGACGGGCTGCGTGCCACGGGAAAGTGCGATGCGTGCCGAGGGGCCCGTTGGGAACCTCTCCGGTATCCCGGCCGGCAACTGTCCGCACCCGCCAGGCGCCTGACGGCGTGTCCGCAGGTCACCACGCCGCCTTTCCGGGCGTGGTCGGGAGCCCGTGTCTCCCCGGTCCGGGTGGCCGAGCGCACCGAGTACGGCCGGCTGTCGTACGTGCGCACTCGGGGGACATGGCGAAGCCGTGGGCTCATGAGTCCGCAGGCGCGGAGTGACACCCCTCACGTGACACACCTCCCATCTGGTTCACAATTCAACTTCTTGCACGGAAGCATCTCGCGTGGAAGATTGATTGGTGTGAGCGTCCTACCCGGGGACGGGCCACCCGCCCCGGCGTGACACCCAAGGAGGCCGCGATGCCGGCATCCAAGAACCGACTGCAGGGACTGCTCGCACGGGTCGGCCGCCTCTTCGGCGGACCCGCCGGCAGACACGCCAGGCGTGTGTCCCTGCCTGTACCAGAAGAAAAGGAACCCATCATGTTCAACATCGCCAACGTCAAGGCCGCTCCCAGCCCGGACCTGCTGACTCCCGACAACTCGGTGATGCTGTTCGTCGACCACCAGCCGCAGATGTTCTTCGGTACCGGCAGTGGCGACCGCACTGCGATCGTCAATGCCACCGTTGGCCTGGCGAAGGCGGCCAAGGCGTTCGGCGTCCCGGTGGTGCTGACCACCGTGGCCGCCGAGTCGTTCTCCGGCCCGCTCCTGCCCCAGCTGGCCGAGGTCTTCCCGGGCGGGGAGATCATCGACCGCACCACGATGAATGCCTGGGAGGACAACGCGGTCGTCGAGGCGATCAAGGCCACGGGCCGCAGGAAGATCATCATCTCGGGCCTTTGGACCGAGGTGTGCCTCGTGCTCCCGGTGCTGTCCGCGCTCGGGCAGGGCTATGAGGTGTACGTGGTGGCCGACGCCTCCGGCGGCATCAGCCCGCAGGCGCACGAGCACGCCATCGAGCGCATGGTCAGTGCCGGTGCTGTGCCGGTGACCTGGATCCAGGTGCTGCTCGAGCTGCAGCGCGACTGGGCCCGTGCCGAGACGTACCTCCCTGTCATGGAGATCGTCAAGGAGCACGGCGGCGCCTACGGTCTCGGCGTCGTCTACGCCCAGTCCGTCATCGGCGCCCACGCCGCGGGCTGACCGCCGGCCCGCTGGGCCGCCGGGCCCGAGGGCGCTCCGCCCCGGGCCGGCGCCGGCCGGCCAAGCAGGACCTCGATGCGCCCGATGCCCGGGGTTTCAGCGGCGCGGAAATGATCCCGCGCCGCAGGGCGAACGCCACATGTCGCAGGCAGGCGTCGAACTGCGCGCGAGTGGCCCGAACGCCTCGTCCGCGCGGCTGCCGGCCGGGCGGACGAGGGCACTCGCGAAGATCCTGCCGCAGGGCGTCCAGCCGATACGTCGCACCACGTCTGCATGCGAGATCAACCCGAACCGGACACGGGCTGTGGCCCAAGGGAACGACAGTGAACCTCAATCATTCCTCGGCACCCGGCGCGCCGGGCGGTCGTGAGCCGCTGCTGCCGGCGCTGATGATCGTGACGGCGGTGAGCGGCCTCATCGACGCGATCAGTTATCTGGGGCTGGGACACGTCTTCACCGCCAACATGACCGGCAACGTGGTCATCATCGGCTTCGCCGCGGTCGGCGTCCCCGGCTTCTCGGTGCTCGGCTCGGTGGTGTCGCTGGTCGCCTTCCTGCTCGGAGCCGGGGTCGCCGGCCGTCTGGAAACCGTTATGCGCCGCCGCACTTCGCCGGTTTGGCTGCGCTGGATCCTGGTGCTGGAAGTAGTGCTCCTGGCCACGGCCACCACGGTCGCCTTCACCGCGAGCCGTGCGGTCCATGTGCTCATCGCCCTGATCGCATTGGCCATGGGCCTGCGCAACGGGACGGTCCGCAAACTCGCCGTACCGGATGTGACCACGACGGTGCTGACACTCACGCTGACCGGGCTGGCCTCCGACTCGACTCTGGCAGGCGGCACCAATCCGCGTGCCGGCCGCCGTCTGGTCTCGGTGCTGGCGATGCTGGCCGGCGCATTCGGGGGAGCCCTGCTCGTGCAACACACGGGGCTTGGCTGGCCCCTGCTGGTCAGCACATTCGGTACCGCTGCCGCCGCCTTGGCCGTGCCGCGCAGCTCATCCTCCCGCTGACACGCCCCGCTCACGTCCCGCCCCACTGCGGCCGCAACAGCCGCCTCACCCCTCGCACAGCTTCTGAGCACCCCCCACTGGAGATGATTTCCATGGCCACTATGCCTGTGGCTGGCCTCCCCCCTGTCAACGATGATCACGTCGCCGACCTCGTGGTCCGCAACGCCAAGGTCTACACCGGCGACCCGGTGAACCCGCAGGCCAGCGCCGTCGCCATCAAAGACGGCAAGGTCACCGTGGTCGGTGACGACAAGGACGTCGCGGGCCTGATCAGCGCCCGCACCCGGGTGGTCGACGCGCTGGGCCGCCGGGTCATCCCCGGCCTCAACGATTCTCACCTCCACGTGATCCGCGGCGGCTTGAACTACGTCCTGGAACTGCGCTGGGACGGTGTGCCCACGTTGCGCCAGGCACTGGCGATGCTGCGCGAGCAGGCCGCCCGCACCCCCAAGGGGCAGTGGGTCAGGGTGGTGGGCGGATGGTCGGCGGACCAGTTCGCCGAGAAGCGCCTGCCGACCCTGGCCGAGCTGAACGCGGCCGCGCCGGACACACCCGTTTTCGTACTGCACCTGTACCAGTCCGCCCTGATGAACCGCGCGGCGCTGAAAGCGGCCGGCTACACCAGGGCCACCCCGGACCCCAGGGGCGGGCAGATCGTGCGCGGCCGTGACGGCGAGCCGACCGGCATGCTCCTGGCCGCCCCCAGCGCGCTGATCCTCTACTCCACCCTTGCCGCGGCACCGACCCTGCAGGGAGAGGACCTGAAGACCTCCACCCGGCACTTCCTTCGCGAGCTGAACCGGTTCGGTCTCACCTCGGCCATCGACGCCGCCGGCGGTTTTCAGAACTTCCCCGACAACTACGGCACCGTCATCGACCTCGCCAAGGCCGGCCAGCTGTCGCTGCGCATCGCCTACCACCTCTTCCCGCAGACCGCGGGACAGGAGATCGACGACCTCAAGCGCTGGATGGGCATGGTCCACCCCGGGGACGGCGACGAGTGGCTCCGGCTCAACGGGGCCGGAGAGAACCTGACGTGGTCGGCAGCCGACTTCGAGAACTTCACGGAGCCCCGGCCCGAACTGGCCGCCGGCTACGAGGGGGACTTTGAGCAGGCAGTGCGGCTGCTGATGGAGAACGGCTGGGGCTTCCGACTGCACGCCACCTACGACGAGACGATCCGCCGCGACCTTACGGTCTTCGAGAAGCTCGCCGCCGAGGGTCTCTTCCCCGCCGGCAACCGCTGGCTGTTCGACCACGCGGAGACCGTCTCGGGCGACAGCCTCGACCGCATCGCCGCACTCGGCGGCGCCATGTCGATCCAGAACCGGATGTCCTTCCAGGGCGAGGCATTCGTGCGCCGCTATGGCGCCCAGGCCGCCGCAGAGGCACCGCCGGTGCGCGCCATGCTGGAGCGCGGCCTGACCGTCGGCGCCGGCACGGACGCCACCCGGGTGTCCTCCTACAACCCATGGGTCGCGCTGCACTGGCTGGTCTCCGGCCGGACCGTCGGCGATCTGACGATCTATCCGCCGGACAACCGGGTCAGCCGCGAGACCGCACTGACCATGTACACCCAGGCCGGCGCCCGGCTCACCGGAGAGCGGGACGTCAAGGGCATCCTCAGGCCCGGCTTCTACGGCGACCTCGCCGTCCTGTCCGACGACTTCCTCACCGTCCCCGAGCAGGACATCCCGCACATCGAGTCCCTGCTGACCGTCACCGGCGGCCGCATCGTCTACGCCGCCGCCGAGTACGAGGGCCTGGACGAGGCGATACCGGCGATCAGCCCGGCATGGAGCCCGGTCGCCCACTACGGGGGCTACCAGGCCACCGTCAAGCCCAGCATCTCGGGGGCGCGACAGGCCGAACTGCTCGGCCAGGCCGTCGCCGAGTCCGAACAGCACCGGCACTGGCGCGCCCGGCGCGGCTTCGCCCCCGAGGCTCCGACCGAGATCTTCGACACCTGCTTCGTGCTGTAGCCCACCGCAGCCCACCGCAGCTCATCGCTGCTGCACCAGCCACCCACGCTTGAGGAGAGTGTGATGAACACCGGACTGCTCATCCTGAGACTGGCCGTCGGCCTGCTCTTCGTCGGGCATGGGATCCAGAAGGTCAGCCACCGCCTCGGAGGCCATGGCATCGAGGGCGGAGCGGCAGAGTTCCGAGCAGACGGATTCTGCGGCGGCCGGCTCACTGCGGCCGCCGCGGGAGGCGGACAGACAGCCGCGGGACTTCTGCTGTGTGCAGGAGCGCTCACCCCCTTGGCGGCCACCATCGCAGGGGGAGTCATGACGGTCGCGGTCACGGTGAAGTGGCGCAACGGCCTCTGGGTGCAGAACAACGGCTACGAGTACCCGCTCATCCTGATGCTCCTGCCGGCCGTGCTCACGCTCACCGGACCCGGCCGCTGGTCGGTCGACCAGGCCATAGGTCTGCTTCCCTGGGCCCCATGGTGGGCAGCCGCGGCCGTCGGCCTCGGTGTTTCCAGTGGGCTGATGACCCGCGCCCTTCTCGCACAGCCGGTCCCTCACCACTGAAGCGATCAGGAACATTCGCGCCACCCGCACGTTAAGACTGTTGTGGAGCGCGAAACGAGGGGTCGGCAGGGCGAGGAACCACCGCCCCCCGCCGACAGTGGCGACGACCGAGGTGTCGAGCAGGACATTGATCGTGAACTGCTCGACTGGTGGATGCTGGTGATGCAGGGCTTCCACGCCACACATGACTCCCTCGCGAGCGAGCTGACCGATCGCTTCAACCTCGGCCCGGGCGCGGCCGAGGTCCTGGTGCGCTTGCTCAATGCCCCCAAGTACCGGATGCCGATGACACGCCTGGCACACGAGACACGTAAGTCCAGCGGCGGGTTCACCAAGGTCGGCGACCGGCTCTGCAACGCCGGTTTGACCCGGCGTATGACCTGCCAGGATGACCGACGCCTCATCTACCTCGAACTGACCGACCAGGGTAAGGACATGGCCCGGGCCATCTCCCAGCTGGTGACGCAGATCATGCGCGCCCGAGTCCTCACCCCCCTCGGACGCGACGGGTTCGCCGAGCTCGCCGATGCCATGCGTGAACTGCGTGACGCCAACGACGATCTCGGGAAGTGACGGCGCGTCTGATGCATCACACGGTCCGCCCAGCAGGACTCGCTGACCGGGGTATGTGAGGGTCCGCCCCAACCTTCTCAGAAGGTACTGCCGCCTTCATCCTGTTGGTCGACCGACCCGATAAGGGCCTCGCTGATCTCGCGCAGCTGCTCCACCTGGGCAAGGGTGAGGCGATCGAGGAAGTGAGAGCGCACGCACGCAAGCTGGAGGGGAGCTGCTGCCTGCACAGCATCTCTTCCTGTGCCGGTCAGCCTGGCGAGGACGATACGACGGCCGACAGGATCCGGTACGCGCTCCACCCAACCGTGCTCCCGTGCGCGGTCCACCAGATGGGAGAGTCTGCTTGTCGATATCCCCATCCGGCGAGCCAACTCGGTCAGGCCCAGTTGCCCGTCAGGAGCTTCCGACAGCCAAGAAAGCATCTCGTAGTGGATCTGCCACATGCCGGTCTTGCGTCGGAACTCCTGCCCGACGTGCTCAGTGAGCCAGCGTGCCGCACTGCTGAAGGAGCGCGCAGGCTGTTGCGCGTCAAGGGCGGCCGATTCGGTTATCTCCACACGGACTCCCTGAATTTGGCGATGCCGCACCGCTCTGTGTCACAGGCCGCCCCGGCAACGTGGGTCATTCGTGCAGCGGATGCGCTGATCGCGCCAGAGTCCGGCTGCACATCACACCCTTGGGCGGGTGGTCCCAGCCGTCTCAGTCCCGCAGTCGGTGACACTCGAAGTGTAATTGAATTTTGCACGATATGAGAGCGGTGTGCGCCACGTTCGCGTTCCACGCACGGCTGCCGACACACCTTCCGCCCTTGGCGGTCTGAGCGGATGCGACCCCACCCGCCAAGCGCGGCCGGCCCGGGCCGGTGCGGGGAACGTGGATCCGTTCCAGAAGAGGGCGTGCGCGGATGCTGTCGTGGCGTTGTCCTGGTGTCACCAGGATCGCGAACGGGCGGCCCGGACGATGGTGGAGTCGATCTGCACCAGCCAGTCGATGTCCCCGGCCGCATCGGCGTGGGCCCGGATCTGCTGCAGGGCCCGGGTGAACACGCCGTCCAGGGCGTAGCGGCGGAAGCGGGTGCAGGCCGTTTTCCACGGTCCGTAGCGTTCCGGCAGGTCACGCCAGGAGATCCCGGTGCGGATCTTGCAGACCATGCTGTTGATGACCTGCCGGTCCTCCACACGCGGTCGGCCCGTTGCAGCCCGCGGTATCAGCGGAGCAAGTGACTCCCACTCCTGATCGGTGAGTTCATGACGACGTATCACACGACCATGAACCACCATCCGATCATCTTCGAAGACGGACCCTAGGAGAGCGGCAGGGCGAGATCGCGCGCGCCGGCCGGGGCGGGCAGCAGGTCGTCGACCGGGGTGTGCGGGGGCGCAGCGGTCAGCGCGGCCAGCGCGGTGCGCACCTCGCGGGCCAGCCGCACGGCCCGCGTGCGGGAAAGCACCGCGGGGGCGAACTCCAGGCGCAGCAGCGGGTTTTCGCGCCAGCGCAGCACGGTCAGTGCGGCGTCCGCCGTGACGGCGCCGGCGTGCCCGTGGTGGAAGCGCGCGCTCAAGGCGCCCGCCCGCACGCTCGCGGGCAGCAGCTCGTCGCGGGCCGCGAACGTCACCGGTGTCAGGACGGGCCGGGAGCGGTCCGGGCGCACCCCGAGCTCGCGCGCCAGCTCGGCGGTGTCGAGGTCCGCGCAGCCGAGGGCCTCGCTGAACGCGCAGGCGACCCCGCGCAGGAAGTAGTCGACGCCGCCCTCCAGTTCACAGCCCACCGGCACCGTCGCCGAGCACGGCGCGAGGGTGCCCAGCAGCGCCGCCGTGGCGCGGCGCGGCACCTCGCAGCCCACCAGCAGCCGCTCCAGGCCCGCGCGCCGGCCCACGGCCAGCGCCCACGCCGCCAGCAGCACCGTGCCGTGCGGCACACCCGCCCGCCGGGCCGTCGCGTCGGCCGCGTCCCGCAGCCGCACGTCGAGGCCGACGTGCAGCCGCTCGCCGCGGACATCGAACACGGCGGGCCGCGGCGCACCCTCCGCCAGGTCCACGGCGGCGGGAAAGCCGCGCAGCCGCTCGGCCCGCGCGGCCGCCGGCGCCCGCAGCCCGCCCGGCCGGCCGGCCACCGCGGCGCGCCCCGCCGCGTCCGGCCCGGGACGCACCGCCCGCACCAGCGGGCGCCGGTGCACGGCACGGTCGTAGTCGGCGAGCAGTTCCTGCCACAGCAGCGCGGCCGACCAGCTGTCGGCCACCGCGTCGTGGTACACGAACGACAGCAGATGCGCGCCGCCGGCCAGACGGCTCAGGGCGAAAGCCAGCGGCGGCCGGCCCGGCCGGCCGACCAACTGCCGCGCCCGCGCGGCCAGATACCCGTGCACCGCCGCCACCGGGTCCCCGGCCCCGCCCGCTCCCGCCGCCTCCAGAGTGACCAGCGGCGGAGTACAGGCGGCGAGAACCCGCCGCACCGGGCCGTGCGGCGCATCCGCGAACACGGTCCGCAGGCCCTCGTGCCGCGCACCGAGGGCGGCGAGCACACGGCGCAGCGCGCCCGCGTCGAGCGGCCCGGCCAGCTCGGCACTGAGCACCCGGCACACCGCACCGGCACCCGCCTCCCGCTCGGCGGCGAGCGCCGCCGACTGCCCGGGCAGCAACGCCCGCACCGCGCCCGCGCCTGCGGGCAGCCCGGGCGCCACGGCAGGGACGGGCACGGCCCGGGCCAGTACGTCCGCCAGCGGGGCGGGACCCAGCAGCTGCGCCAGGTCCACGGCCAGGCCCAGCTGCCGGCCGGCGCGCGCCTGCAGCCGCACGGCCTGCGTGAGGCCGCCGCCCAGCGTGATGAAGGGGGAACCCGCGGCCCCGGCCGGCAGGGCGCGCCGGTCGCAGCCGATGACGTCCGCGGCCAGGTCGAGCAGCTCCTCCAGGGGAGTCGGGGTCAGCATGGGGTGGCCCTCTCTGTGGGCAGTCGTGCCCCGATCCTGGCGCCCGTGCCTCGAAGACCGCTCGAACCCGCCCCGCGCAGAGCCGCCGTTCCCGTACGGCAGCAGCCGATTTCAAAGGCAGGGACTCTATCACTGACAGCTGGATTTTCGCCGAAAGTGCTAAAGTTCGGTTCATGACGCCCCGAGAGCGACGCCTTCGCGAGCAGGCCCAGCGCCACCGGCTGATCCTCACCACAGCCCGTGAGATGGCCGAGTCCGAAGGCTGGGACCACGTCACCACACGGCGCCTGGCGGACCGTATCGAATACAGCCAGCCGGTGCTCTACCAGCACTTCAAGAACAAGGACGCCATCGTCCACGCGGTCGCCCTGGAAGGCTTCGCCGAACTCGCCGCCGCGCTGCGCACCGCCCGCGAGGAAGCCGGTGACCCGCAGGAGGCACTGGGCGCGGTCGCCCGCGCCTACGTCGACTTCGCCGAGCGCGGACCGGTCCTCTACGAGGCCATGCTCACCCTCGACCCGGGCGAGGACACCGGAGAGGACACCACCGGGGCGGCCGGCACGCCGGCGCCGCTCACGGACGTCCTCGCCGAGATCAGACAGGCCGTCGAGCCCGTCGCGGCCGGCCGCGACGGCGGGCTGCTCGCGGAGGTCCTGTGGAGCTCCTGGCACGGCCTGGCCGCCCTCACCCGGGCGGGCCGCCTGCGCCCGGATCCGGCGCGGCAGCGGCTGGCCGCCCTGACCGACGCGCTGCTGGGCCCGGCGGCCCAGCCCGTCTGACCCGGCGGGACCGGTCCGCCCGGCCCCGAACAGCAGGCCGGCCCGCCAGGTTCGGGACAGCGGCCCCTTCGTCCGCCAAGACGGCGACCCGTCCCGTCCCGGGCGGGCCGGACGCGTGCGGGCCGCAGCCGGTTCGGACCGGACTGTCGGACCGGGCTGTCGGACGGGGCTGTCGGACGGGGCTGTCGGACGGGGCTGTCAGACGGGGCTCTTGGCCGTCTCCTTCTCCTGCTCCGGCTCGGCGGGGCCCGCCCCGGCGGACTCGTTCAGCCGCTTGCCGAGCAGCACGAACAGCAGGATGAGTCCCACCGTGAGCAGGATGTGCCCGAGGCCCGCGGTCAGCAGCACCGCTTCGGGGACATGGTCGCCGAGCACGGTCTCGGTGCCGTGGACGAACATCATGGCGACGGTGATCGCGATGCCCACGTTGTAGAACCAGAAGAAGTACGTGAACAGTTTCGTCCCGGACAGGGTGAACTGCTTGTCCAGGGCGAGGACGATGAGGAAACCCATCATGCCCAGCGCGAGCAGATGGGTGTGCATGAGCGCCAGCTGGGTGTCGCCGGTGAAATCGTTGGCTTTGGTGAACTCCCGGTAATACAGCCCGGAGACCACTCCCAGGATCATGTAGACGTGTGCCGCGTAGTACGACTTCCGCATCCCCGTGCTCGCTCCCTGCCGGTCAGTGCTGGTCAATTCAGGCTCTGCCGGGGGCCATTGAAGCACTCCGGAACGAACGCTTCGCCCGATTCGGGAGATCGTTCGAGCCACTCTCGAGCAGGTTTCGAGGGCCTCTGCGACGCCCCGGGCCAGGCTGGGGCGTCGAGGTTCGTCCACGCACAGCCCACGCAGACGGAAGGCACGCGCATGAGGCACTCCCGTACGGTCGCGGCCGTCGCCGCGGTCACCGGACTCTTCCTGGCCGCCGCGGGCGCGGCGAGCGCACAGGTCACACCCGGTCCCGTCACCCCGCCGTCCCCCCAGGACCCGGAAGAGGCCGTATGACACACCGCCGCAGCGCCCCCGGCGGGAGGGGCACCCCTGCGACTCGAGAGCCGGATCAAGTGAGGTGAGGAGTACGGGGGAGTCGTGGTGCTGCCCGGCCGCCGTGGAGACCTCCGCGTCCGCGGATTTCGGCCGCTCTCCGTTTGGGGCCGCACCCTGACAAGGCGTCAGGGTCGGCTCAGGGTGGGGGCAGGGGTGTCACCGATGGTGGTCGGCGGGCGGTGGGCAGCAGGCTGATGACCATGCCGAACACCACTGCCGATCAGCCCCGCTTCCCTTTCGCCCGCCGCGCCGCGGTCTCCTTCGCGGGTGTCGTCGCCCTGACGGGGCTTGCGGGGGCGTACACGCCGAGCTTCGCGTACGCCGAGCCGCCTGCCCCCGCCGACACGGCTGCCGTCGCGCAGCCCGCGGCTGATTTCAGCGACTGCCCGGCCCTCCCCGCCGGGGTCGACCCGGCCCGCTGGAGATGCGAAGTGCACACTGCCGCACCGCGGTTGACGGTGGGCAAGGTCACCGTGGCTCTCGCTCCGATCACCATGACGCACGCCGAGGGTCCGCTCCCGGACGGCGCCGACGGGCAGGTGTGGGGTGCGATGCACAGCGCGCCGACCGCCGTTTTGGGCGGGGTGTCCGGTACGGCGCAAGGCGAGCGCGCGCGGCGGCTGAGGCTGGCGATCCAGCCGGAGTACGGCGGCCGATCCGACTTCTACACCGGGCAGTTCAGCCTGCGATTCAGGCTGATGGGCCCGCGGCTGCCGCAGGGCTGCACCATCGGCGCCGGTGCACCGGTCGACTTCCGGCTGAAGCGATCGGGCCCTTCGCAGTGGATCTCCACGAATCCGCCGCTGATCAGGTTCTCGGCGTACGACGACACCTTCGCCGCTCCTGCCGCTGAAGACTGCGGGCCGATGACCGGACCGCTCAACCGGCGGCTCGGGCTCCCGGCGCCGAGCGGCAATCTGATGACGTACGACGCGACCTACACCTTCAGGACTTACGACCAGCTCCCGGCGCGCTGACGGGCGGCACGAGACGAACACGGTCTTCGCATGAGGTGTGTGCCGCCCCGCGAGCCGGCTCCCCACGTGTCCGAAAGGCGTGCTTTGACAGCGTATAGGCGGGGAGTCATCCTGGAAACTGTGGAAACCAAATCAGTTTCCCGGGTTTCCGGGCGTGGCGGGCAGCGTGCTGACGTGATCGTGGAGGCGGCCGGCCGGCTGTTCTTCGCGCCGGGTTCCGTGCGGGTGAGCATGGACGATCTCGCCCGTGAGCTCGGGA
>NZ_JBHVST010000013.1:0-168518 GCF_042885015.1 Streptomyces sp. NPDC058086
GCTCGTCTGGTACCGGCCCTCCGGAGCTCGCACCGTGCCGGACCAGCAGGCCCGGCCGCCCGCTGCGCCCGCCCGCCGCCGCTGACGTGGGTGGGGCCGCCGTCTCCCTGCAGACGGCGGCCCCTCGGTCTGGGGGTAATCACACGGGGCTTACATGTGGACGGCCCGCACGGCGTCCGGGTCCGCCTCCAGGGTTCCGCGGCGGTAGAGCAGGAAGGCGATCACCGCGCCCGCGGCGAAGAAGCCCGCCGACCACCAGAAGGCGGTGGTGTAGCTCTCGATCGTCGCCTGCGCCTGGACCAGCTTGCTGGTCGCGTCCTTGCCGGCGAGGTAGCTCGTCGCGGCGCTCGCGGCCAGCGTGTTCAGCAGCGCCGTACCGATCGAACCGCCCACCTGCTGCATGGTGTTGACCGTCGCGGAGGCGACACCCGCGTCCTCCGCCGCGATCCCGCTGGTGGCCAGCGACATGGCGGGCGGCATCACGATGCCGAGGCCCGCGCCGATCAGCAGCAGCTGCGGCAGTACGGCGGTCGAGAAGTCGGAGGCGACTCCGATGCCGGTCAGCCAGGCCATGCCGCCCACCGCGATCGCGAAGCCCGCCGGGATGACGACCTTCGGTCCGATCCGCGGCACCAGGATGGTGGTGGAGACCTGGGCCATGACCATCAGGGCCGCCATCATCGGCAGGAACGCCACACCTGTCTTGGTGGGGCTGAAGCCCAGGTTCAGCTGCAGGTAGTAGGTGAGGAAGAGGAAGACGCCGAACATGCCCGCGCCGGTGATCAGAACGGTGACGAAGGACGCGGCACGGTTGCGGTCGAGCAGCACACGCATCGGCAGCAGCGGGTGCTCGGCGCGCGTCTGCCACCAGCCGAACGCGCTCAGCAGGAGGCCACCGGCGATGAGGAAGCCCCAGGTCTGGGGCGAACTCCAGTCGTGTGTCTCGGCGTTGGAGAAGCCGTAGACGAGGGCGAAGAGACCGGAGGAGACCAGCAGCGTGCCCGGCAGGTCGAGCTTGGAGTTCGCCGCGTCACGGTGATTGCTCAGCAGCACCCAGCCACCGGCGAAGGCGACGACCGCGAAGACGAGGTTGACGAACAGCGTCCAGCGCCAGTCGAGCGCGTCGGTCAGCACACCGCCGAGCAGGAGGCCCACCGCGCCACCGGCGCCGGCGATCGCCCCGTAGACGCTGAACGCCTTGGCGCGTTCCTTGGCGTCGGTGAACGTCGTGTTCAGCAGCGAGAGCGCGGCGGGCGCGAGCAGTGCACCGAAGACACCCTGCAGGGCGCGCGCGGTGACCAGCATCCCGAAGCTGGTGGAGGCGCCGCCGAGCACCGAGGCTCCGGCGAATCCGGCGATACCGATGAGGAAGGCGGGCTTGCGTCCGAAGAGGTCGGCGATGCGTCCGCCGAGCAGCAGCAAGGAGGCGAAGGCCAGCGAGTACGCCGTGACGATCCACTGCCGGTTGCCGTCGGAGAAGCCGAGGTCCGCCTGCGCGGAGGGAAGGGCGATGTTCACGATGGTGGCGTCGAGGACCACCATCAGCTGCGCGATGCCGATGATCGCGAGGATCCACCACCGCTTCGACGATGGAGTGGACGAGCCGTCCACGGCGCCCTTGCGGGCACCTTCGGTCAGGGTCTGGGACATGGGAGAACCACTCCAGGGAAGTCGCTCAGGGGGTACAGGAACAGGGAGGTACAGGAACGTAAACGAAACTGTTTCGTACACGTCGAGATTAGAACACCGTCAGCGAAACGGCAACGTTTCGCTGACGGTGGGGGGTGAGGCGGGCGTCACAGTGGTCGCCGGGGTCGGTCGTTTTCGTGGCGTGGCTTCGCGGCTCCGCGGTCACGCAGTATGTATGCCTTGACGGGAATATAACCACCAAGGCATATTGGTGCCATGTCCGACGCCACCCTCTGGACCGCTCTCGCCGACCCCCACCGTCGTGCGATCGTCGCGCTGCTCCTTGAGCGCCCGCGGCCGGTCGGAGAGATCGTGGAGGCGTGCGGTCTGAGCCAGCCGAGCACGTCGAAGCATCTGCGGGTGCTCCGGGACGCGGGCCTGGTGCGCGTACGACAGGACGCGCAACGCCGTGTCTACGCCCTCGACCCGGCTCCGATCGCCGCACTCGACGCCTGGCTGACCCCGTACCGGAAGCTGTGGAACGAGAGCCTGGACGCCCTCGGCCGCCGCCTGGACAGGACGGCGGAGGAGCCGTCGGACACCCCGGAAGACCCCACCCCTAAGGACTGAGCCACATGTCCGCCGAACCCACCGCGCTCACCGGCACCTACCTCACCCTCGACGACGGCCGCCCCGCCGTCCGCTTCAGCCGCACCTACGACCACCCCGTCGACCGCGTCTGGCGGTTCGTGACCGACCCGGACGAACTGGTCGAGTGGTTCCCGTCCCGGGCGGAGATCGAGCTGCGCCCCGGCGGCACCATCAGGTTCAGCGGCGACCCGAACATGCCCGAGTCCACGGGCCGGGTCCTCGCCGTCGACCCGCCCCGGCACCTCTCCTTCGACTGGGGCGGCGACGAGCTCCGCTTCGACCTCGACCCCCTGGACGAGAAGCGCACCCACTTCACCCTCACCCACGTCCTCGCGGCCGAGAACACCGCCGCCCGCAACGGCGCCGGCTGGGAGGTGTGCCTCGCCGCCCTGGACGCGAAGGCCCGCGGCGAACGCTTCGAGGGCCCGCACGCCGGGGCGACCGCGCCCTGGAAGGAGATCTACGCCCGCTATGTCGAGGCGGGGATCCCGTCCGGTGCCCCGGTGCCGGGAATGGACTGACGGCCCCCCGTGGGCGGCTTCAGGCCAGCTGCCGTCGCACCAGCTCGTGCAGCCGCCCGCCCGTGTCCGCGAGCAGGTGCGCGGGCGGGCCCTGCTGGGCGACCCGGCCGCCCTCCATCACGATGACGCGGTCCGCGTCCATCACCGTGGACAGCCGGTGCGCGATCACGATCCGGGTGGCGTTGAGCGCCCGGGTGCTCTCGATGACCGTGCGCTGGGTCTCGTTGTCGAGCGCGCTGGTCGCCTCGTCGAAGAAGAGGATGCGCGGCCGGCGGATCAGCGCCTGGGCGATCATCAGGCGCTGACGCTGGCCGCCCGAGATCGCGCCGCTGCCGGAGACGATGGTGTGCAGCCCCATCGGCATCCGCTTGATGTCCTCGGCCAGACCGGCCATCTCGGCCGCCGCCATCGCCTCCTCGGGCGTGTACGGCTCGGTGCCGCAGATGCAGTCCAGGATCGAGCCGGTGAAAGGCTGCGCGTGCTGGAGCACCACACCGCACTGACGGCGTACGGCGGACTGGTCGAGCGCCCCCAGGTCCTGCCCGTCGTAGAGCACACTGCCCGAGACCGGCTTGTCGAAGCCGATCAGCAGCCGCAGCAGCGTGGACTTTCCGCAGCCGCTGGGGCCGACGATCGCCACGAACTCGCCGGGCTTGATGTCGAACGACACGTCGTCCAGGACCAGCGGACCGTCGTCGGAGTACCGGAAGGACAGCCGCCTGGCCTCGATCGCGCCGGACAGCACCCCGGGGCGGGTGCTCGCGACCCGCACCTCCGGCGTGGCGTCGAGCACCGGCTTGATCTCCTCGAACATCGGCAGCGCGGCCGCCGCCGACACGAACGCGCCGGTCACCTGGGTGACCGAGGTCAGCAGCATCGTCAGCGACGTGCTGAAGGTCAGGAAGTCGGCGGCCGACAGTGAGCCGCTTGCCGGACCCGCGAGCAACATGAACATCAGCAGCGAGCACAGCGGCAGATACACCGAGCCCATCACCGTCGTGAGGTTCTTGATGCGGCCGACCTTCTGCTGGAGCTCACGGCTGCGCGCGAACTCGCCCGCCCAGGCGGCGTACGCGTAGTTCTCGGCCGCCGCGACCCGCAGCTTGGGCAGCCCGCGCAGGGTCTGGAACGCCTGGTTGTTCAGCTTGTTGCTGAGCACGACCAGGCGGCGCTGCCAGCGCACCTGCCACAGACCGAGCCCGAGGAACGCGGCCGCGATGACGACGAGCATGCCGATCGCGGCCAGCGCCATGGGCACGCTGTACCAAAGGAGCAGCCCCAGGTTCATCGCGCCGACCGTGCCCGCCTGCGCGAGCGTCGGTCCGACGCCCGCGAGGAGGCGGCGGATCGCGCTGATGCCCATGGCGGCGCTGGCCAGCTCACCCGTCGAGCGGGACGTGAAGAACTTCGTCGGCAGCCTCAGCAGCCGGTCCCACACGGCAGGTTGGAGCGTCGCCTCGATCCGCCCCTCCATCCGCAGCAGCGTGAGGTTCTGCAGCAGCATGAACGCCGCCGACACGATGCTGGTGACCATGATGGCCAGACAGACCTGCACGATCAGACCGTGCTGGGCCTTGGGCACGTACTCGCCGAGCACCTTGCCGGTGGCGATCGGCACCAGCGCGCCGATCGCGACGGTGACGAGACCGCTGATCGCGAGGTTGCGCAGATCGCCACCCGTGCCCTGCAGGCAGAAGCGCAGCAGCCGCAGCGGGCTCATCTTCCGCTCGGGCAGCGGACGGTAGAACATCACGGCCCGCGGCTCGAACTCCGGCGCGTTGGCCTTCTCGACCGGGGTCTCCCGGCCCGACGACGGCTGTACGGCCACATATCCGCCGCGCCGCCACAGCAGCGCGACCGGGGAGCCCGACACGGCACGGTGGCCCACCAGCGGGCCGATGTTGTCGCGCCACCAGCGCCCGTCGAGGCGGACGGCACGGGTGCGGACGCGTGAGGCGAGCGCGATCCGCTCCACCGGGTCGAGCCGGTCGCTCTCCGTGCCGCTCTGCGCGGACTCGGCGAGGGTGATCCCGGACGCGTGGGCGACCAGCTTGCAGGCCGCGTACGTGGCGTCCGCGTCGGCCGTCGTCGGGCGCTTCGACTGCTTGCCGATCGACGCCAGCAGGGTCCGGTCGGCCTGGGCGCGGACGGCCTCGCCCGCCTTGATGCCCGCCGCCGTACGGTCCTCGTGGCTGGCCTCCAACTGCTCGATCCAGCGGTCGAGGGTGGACAGCAGCCGGTACTGCTGGTCGACCATGCCCTGCCAGACACCGGAGTCCATCAGCAGATCGGCCGCCGCCTCGGCGCCGTACAGCGAGCCGTACTGGACACTCCCGGGCGGCACCTGCATCCAGAAGACGTCGTCGTCGGTGAGCGCGGCGGCGTTCTCCGTGGCCATGGGCGCCTGGAAGAGAATGGAGAGGCTGCGGCCGACGCCGAGGGCGAGGGCGTACTCCAGCGGGCTCGACGTCGGCGGCACGTACTGGGGATTGCCGTACTCGTCGTAGGACCAGGTCTGGGTGTCCACGGGCTTGTACAGCTCGCGCAGCACGATCCGGCGCACCACACAGTCCCGCAACGGCCGCCCCACGAGGGTGTGTTGCGGGCCGGCCACCGGGCCGAGCAGCAGGGAGCCCGCTTCGAGGCGGCCGAGGTGGTGCCAGTGGCCCTGCTCGACGGCGTCCACCGCGAACAGGTCCATGGCGCCCGCCGCCACCAGCCAGAGGACCTGCGGTCCTTCCAGATCGAGGCGGCCGAGGCCGGAGCAGTCGACCGGCACACCCATGCCGCCGAGCGCGCCGAGGACGAGGTCTCCTTCGCGTGCGCCCTCGTGAACCGTGGTCATCTCATCGCTCCTTGACCAGCTCGGCGTACGGACCGCCGGCCGCCACCAGGGCGTCGTGCCGCCCGCGTTCCACGATCGTGCCGTGCTGGAGCACGACGATCTCGTCGCTGTCGCGCACGGTGCTGAGCCGGTGCGCGATCACCACACAGGCGCAGCCGCGCTTGCGCAGGTTGTCGATGACGGTCTGCTCGGTCTCGGCGTCCAGCGCGCTGGTCACCTCGTCGAGGACCAGGATGCTGGGCCGGCGCACCAACGCCCTTGCGATCTCCAGGCGTTGGCGCTGGCCACCGGAGAAGTTGCGGCCGTCCTGCTCGACCCGGCTGTGGATGCCGCCGGGGCGGCGCGTGACGACGTCGTAGAGCGCCGCGTCCTCCAGCGCCGCGACCACGGCCTCGTCGGGGATGGACGGATCCCACAGGGCCACGTTGTCGCGGACCGTCCCCTCGAACAGGAACACGTCCTGGTCGACGAAGGAGACGGAGGCGGCGAGCGCGCCGCGCGGGATGTCCTCCAGTCGCTGTCCGTCGATGCGGATCGTGCCCTCCCACGGGGCGTACAGGCCCGAAATGAGCCGGGAGACCGTGGACTTGCCGCTGCCCGAGCCGCCGACCAGGGCCACCTGCTGGCCCGGGCCGACCGTCAGTGAGAAGCCGGTGAGCAGGGGTTTGTCGAGCGGGCTGTAGCCGAACGTGATGTTCTCCAGCTCGACATGGCCCTGAAGCCGGCGGGTGGACTCGCCACCGCCCGAGCGGGCGTAGAGCGGGTCGGCCTGGAAGTTCTCGACATCCTTGAGACGGGCCACGTCGGCAGCGAAGTCCTGAATGCGGCCCGCGACGCCGTTGAGCCGGGTGAGGGGCGCGGTGAAGCGGGTGACCAGGGCCTGGAAGGCGACCAGCAGGCCTACCGAGATATGGCCCTCGACCGCCCGCATACCGCCGATCCAGAGAATCAGCGCGGAGTTGAGCGTCGCCAGGGTCGGTGCGACCACGCCCAGCCAGGCGCTCGGCACCCCGAGGCGTTGCTGCTCCTCCAGGGTGGTCGCGTGCTGGCCTGCCCACTTGCGGAAGTAGCCGTCCTCCCCGCCGGTCGCCTTCATCGTCTCGATCAACTGGAGGCCGGTATAGGCGGTGTTGGTGAGGCGCGCGTTGTCGGCGCGCAGCTTCGCCGTGCGGGTCGCGCGCAGCCGGATCACCACGCGCATCGCGACCACGTTGAGCAGCGCGACACCGATGCCCACGGCCGTGAGCTGCGGGTCGTAGGTGTAGAGGAGCACCGCGTACAGGACGACCACGATCGCGTCCACGCCGGCCGCCGCGAGGTCGCGGGCCAGGGTCTCGGCCACCGCGTCGTTCGACTGGAGCCGTTGCACCAGGTCGGCGGGGCTGCGCTGGGAGAAGAAGGTGACGGGCAGCCGCAGCAGATGGCGCAGGAAGCGGGCGCTGGAGAGGGTGGAGGAGATGATCCGGCCGTGCAGCAGGTTCGCCTGTTGCAGCCAGGTCAGTACGACGGTCAGCGCGACGCAGGCGCCCATCGACGCGAACAGCACGCCCAGCAGCGAGGTCCGGCCGCCGATCAGATACGTGTCGATGTACGTCCGGCTCAGCGCGGGCACCGCCGCCCCGACCGCGACCAGCAGCAGGCTCGCCAGCACGGCCGCGGGCATCGTGCCCGAGGTGCCGCGCAGCCGGGCCGGCATGGCACCCAGGACGCCCGGCTTGCGGCCGCCCTTGCGGAAGTCGGGCCCCGGCTCCATGACCAGCACCACACCCGTGAAGCTGGTGTCGAAGTCCTCCATCGGCACGAAACGACGGCCCTTGCCGGGGTCGTTGATGTACACGCCGCGCCGTCCGAAACGGCGGCCCATGCCGTCGTAGACGACGTAGTGGTTGAACTCCCAGAACAGGATCGCGGGCGCCTTCACCTCGGCGAGCGCGGCCATGTCCATCTGCATGCCCTTGGCCGTGAGGCCGTAACTGCGCGCCGCCTTCAGCAGGTTGCTGGCGCGCGAGCCGTCCCGGGAGACACCGCACGCGATGCGCAGCTCTTCGAGGGGGATGTGCCGGCCGTAGTGGCCGAGCACCATCGCGAGGGAGGCGGCGCCGCACTCCACGGCCTCCATCTGGAGGACGGTGGGGGTGCGGACCGTCTTCCCCTTCGCCTTGGGGACCGTGCGCTTGGGCGGTGCGGTGCGGCGTCTGCTCCGGGTGTCTGGTGCGGTGGTCACGGCAGGAGCCAATCGACGGGGCGCTGATCGGCCAGGCGGATCGAACTCGTGGCCAGGGTCATGGAGGTGAGCGCGAACGGCGGCCCGTCCGCCGAGGACCACTTCAGACCGCTCTTCGTCGCGGCGGAGTGGTCGAGGCGGACCAGGACGGCCACCGGCCGGCCCTTCTTGGTGAACTGTTCGCCGAGTTGGCTGTCGCCGAGGAAGGAGGCGATCTGCTGCGGGGTCTGCACGCTCCGGCCGACCGCCTTCACATGGCCGCGCAGCACTCCGTACTGCTGGGTCGGCACCGACTGGACGGTGAGGTCGACCGCGGCGTTCGCGGGGATGGTGGCGGCGCTCTCGGCGGGGACGTACACCGTCGCGTAGAGCGGATCGTCGGCGTGGGTGACCTTCTCCACGGCGGCGACGTTCGCACCGGTCGAGATGATCGCGCCGATGGTGGCGGCGAGCGCGGTGACGCGGCCGGCGGCGACCGTGCGGACGACGGTCGTACCACCCTGGGCCGTACGGACCTTGAGCACGGGCGCGTTCGCGGGCAGCCGTTCGCCCTCCTGGGCGACGACCTCGGTGACCTGTCCCGCGACGGGGCTCTGCAGGATGTAACTGCCCTCGCCGTGGGTGAGGACGGCGGGCGCGCTCACGGTGGACGCCACCGTGCCCGTCACGGCCCAGACGGACGCCGCCGCCATGACGACCACCGTCACGGACAGGGCGAGCCAGCCCTGGGGGCGGGCGAAGCGCACCGGAAGGTCGAGCTCTTCGGGCGACTGCAGCTTGGCGAGGGCCTGTTGGCGGAACTGCACGGGACTTCCCTCACCTGTTCGAGAGGTTTACGACATCCGAGAAGTCCCGGAACCGGGGAGTGGTTCCGGGACTCAACGGCACTGAAACGCGATCAGAGACCGGCGACCAGGCCCGTGACCGGGGCGGTGTTGAGGCCGGTGACACCCTCGACGGTGCCGACGACCGTGTTGACCAGGCCGGAGACCGGGGCAACACCGTCGACCAGGCCGGAGACGGTGCCAACGGCGTTCAGCGACAGGCCGCCGGAGACGTTGTCGAGGTCGGCGTCCGAGATCTCGGCGGTGGCAACCTGGGGGGTGGAGTTCATGAGGGAACTTCCCTTCGTATGGATATTCATAAGGGGGAGAGCGGCCCCCCTCTGGGGACAGATGGCGGCCGCCACCGCGGGGTGCGGCACCCGATTCCGGGCGCTGTGCGGCGCCCGTTCCCGGATGCCTGGCTGCGACCTCCGCGGTGCAACGGATCAAAGCACGCTCGCGGCGCACGCATCCAATCAACCGGGGCTCTCACCTGCGAACTTGAGCACGGCCAGGGGCCAACCGTGCAGGCGTGCGCACGTCTCGGCAGTCAGTTCTTCACATGCTGCACGGCATTGTTCCGTCCCCGCGCTTGTCGCCCCGATCTCGAAAGGGACAGTCCCACCGCAATGGCGCGGAGGGGGGCGCGCGAGTGTGCAGATCTGCTGTCTGCCGTGACGCGCCTGCGTATTCGATGTGCAGATTCCCTGAAGCCAGGATTCCGTTCCCGCCGGAAGACGGACCGTTACCGATCGGTAGCGGAACGTGTCGGATCGGCCGCTCACTCGGTGTAATGGCCCGATTGCCTGGTATTTCGTGCGTTTGGCCGAGCCAACTCAGCTCTTTTTTAAACACAGTTGAACAGCCCGCGCGGCTCACGCGTATCAACAGGCATCCAGGCGCCCCCTAGTCAGCCGCCGGACGGTGGCCTCGACCCCGTCCCCAGGAGGTCAAAGAGTTGAGTCACAAAAGGATTCCCAAGCGCAAGGCCGCCATTGCTGTCGGAGGCGTCGCGGCGCTCGGAGCGGCGGCCCTGCTGCTGCCCCACGCCAACGCCTCGCAGACCGACGCGAAGGACGCCGCTCCCAAGACGCTGAAGTCCGCGGACGCCTCGAACCTGGCCTCGCTCATCGCCTCCCAGCTCGGTGACGCCTTCGGCGGCGCGTACTGGGACGCCTCGAAGCAGCAGGTCATCGTCAATGTCGTCGGCAACAACAGCAATGTCGTCAACACGGTCCAGAAGGCCGGCGCTGTTCCCCGCAGCGTCAACAACAGCCTGTCCGCGCTCAAGACGGCTGCCAAGACACTGAAGTCCGACGCGACCATCCCCGGCACCGCCTGGTCGATCGACCCCAAGACGAACCAGGTCCAGGTCACCGCCGACAGCACGGTCACAGGTGCGAAGTGGGCCAAGCTGACGTCGACCGTCGACTCGCTCGGCTCCGGCGTGGCCACGGTCAAGAAGTCCACCGGTACGTTCAAGACCTTCGTGTCGGGCGGTGACGCCATCTTCGCCCAGGCGAACGGCGGCGGCGTCCGCTGCTCCCTCGGCTTCAACGTCACAGCGAGCGACGGTGCCCCCGCCTTCCTGACCGCCGGGCACTGCGGTGTCGCGGCCAAGCAGTGGTCGGACTCGCAGAACGGGCAGCCGATCGCGACCGTGGACCAGGCCACCTTCCCCGGCGCCGGCGACTTCTCGCTCGTGAAGTACGACGACCCCGCCACCCAGACGGTGAGCGAGGTGAACGAGGGCAACGGGAAGACCGTCCAGATCACCCAGGCGGCGGACGCCACGGTCGGTCAGCAGGTCCTCCGAATGGGCAGCACCACCGGTCTGCACGACGGCTCGGTCACCGGTCTCGACGCCACTGTCAACTTCCAGAGTGAAACCGTTCCCGGTGGTGTCGACACCGTCACCGGTCTCATACAGACCGACGTCTGTGCCGAGGCGGGCGACAGCGGCGGCTCCCTGTTCACCGCGGACGGCAGCGCGATCGGCCTGACCTCCGGCGGCAGTGGTGACTGCACCGCCGGCGGCGAGACCTTCTTCCAGCCCGTGACGGCCGCCCTCCAGGCGACCGGCGCGACGCTCGGCGCGGGTGGCGCCGCGGGTGCCGGCGGCGCGAGTGCCGCGGCGACCGACCCGGCGGCCACGGACCCGGCCGCGACTGCCCCGGCCGCGACCGACCCGGCAGCCACCGACCCGGCAGCCACCGACCCGGCAGCCACGGACCCGGCGGCGACCGACCCCGCGGCCACGGACCCGGCGGCCACGGACCCAGCCGCGGGCGGCCAGTCCGGGACCGGCAGCGACCAGTCCAGCACCGGTATGGACGCCGGCTCCGGCGTGGTGACCAGCACCCCGTGACACCGGTGACCACGAGCCACTGACCCGGCCGTGCCGACACGGCCCGGTCGGCAGTGGAAGGGTCCGGCCCTCCGGCGGGAGGGCCGGACCCCACCGCGTTCCGCCGCCGTTCACGGGAGGGCCGGACCTCGCGGGGTTCCGGTACCGCTCAGTCGTGCGGACGCGCCCGCAGCAGAAGCAGTGCCACGTCGTCGAGCCGCTCTTGTGTCACCGCCCGGGTCTGCTCGACGAGACGGTCGGCCAGCGCGTTCAGCGACAGGTCACCGCCCTCGGCGAGTTTCCGGCAGAGGTCGGCCAGGGCGTCCTCGATGTCCACGCCGGGCGACTCGATCAGACCGTCGGTGTACAGGGCGAGGACCGAACCGGGGACGAGCGGCACCTCGGTCGTCGGATACGTGGCGGCCGCGTCGATCCCCAGCAGTGGCCCACCGGCCAGGTCGAGCACCCGCACCCGCCCGTCCGGCCGCAGCAGCAGCGGGGGCGGATGACCCGCGCGCGACATGACGGCCACCTCGCGCGCCGGGTCGAGACGCAGATAGAGACAGCTCGCGAACAGCTCGGCCCCCAGGTCGATCAGCAGCCGGTTGGTGCTGCGCATGACCTCCTCCGGCGGCTGACCGACGGTCGTGTACGCCCGCACGGCCGTGCGGATCTGCCCCATCAGGCCCGCCGCCGTCACGTTGTGCCCCTGCACGTCACCGATGACCGCGGCGGCCAGACCGTCCGAGGGCACCAGGTCGTAGAAGTCCCCGCCGATCTCCATCCCCTGGGTGGCCGGGAGATATCGCGCGGCCGCCTCCATCGAGGGCAGTGAAGGCAACGAGTGCGGCAACAGCGCGGCCTGCAGACCGTGCGCCAGCTGCAGCTTGGCGTCGTAGAGCAGGGCCCGCTCCAGGGCCTGCGCGATCAGACCGCAGAGGCTGGTCAGCACGGCACGCTCCTCCGCCGGGAAGGTGTGCGGTTCCGCGTACCCGAGGACGCAGGTGCCCACCGGCCGTCCGGACGCGATCAGCGGCAGATACGCCCAGGCCGCCATCCCGTCGGGCGTCGCGCTCCGGTCCGGGTAGAGGCGCTCCAGCTGCTGACGGGAGTCGAAGAACGCCGGCACCCCGGTCTTCAGCGCCTGGGTGCCCGGGGTCTGCGCGCTCAGCGGCACCCCGTGCCAGCGCTCCACGATGTGCGCGTCCGCGTACCCCCGGTGGCCGAGCACGTGAAGCCGGCCGGATCGCGAGCCGAGGACAGCCAGGGCCTTGCTGCCGACGGCCGGCGCGATCTCGTCCGCCACCAGCTGCACCACGTCCTCGACGCCCGCCGCCTGGGTGAGCGCGCCGGCCAGACTCAGCACCTGGGTGATGGTCACCAGGCGCGGGGTGGTGTTGTCGTCGCCGTACCGCGACTCGGCGCGCCCCATCTCGGACACCGCCCGGGCCCGGGAGATGCGCACGCTCAGTCCGGTCGTACTCGGATAGAGCCGGAACGACAGCCAGTCGCCGGGCGGCCGCAGCGCCACGAACGACGTCACGTGCTGGCTGATCAGCGCGGCCCGGTAACGGTCCTCGTAGACGGGGTCGTTGAGCCAGGGCACCGATGCCCACAGCTGGGTGCCCAGCAGCCCGCTGACCGGGACGCCGAGCATGTCCGCCGTCGCGGCGTTGGCGAAACTGACCCGGCCGTTCAGGTCCAGGGCACACAGCCCGTACGGCAACCGGGCCACCATCCGCGCCGCCTCCAGCGTGCCGAGCACACCGGTGGCCGGAGCCGCGGACGACCCCAGCAGATCCGTTTCGGGATGGACCGGACGCCGCTCCGCCGCCGCCCGCTCCAGACGCAGCGCGAGCCGGGCGCAGGACGCGGTGAGATGGTCGCGTTCCCGGTCGGAGAGGTCCAGCGGATGCGAGCCGGGCCAGGTGACGAAAACGGCGCCGTACACGGTGCCCGCGGTCGCCACGGGGAGGGCGGCCAGCGCGAAGGGGTACGGCAGGACCACGGCGATCCGCGGGAAGCGGCGGGCCATCTCCTCCTCGCTGCCGACCCAGACCAGCCGCCGCTCGCGCACCGCCACGGCGACCGGGATCGGCGCATTGAGCCCCACCCGCTCCCACGGCGCCGCGAACGACCTGGGCATGCCCGCCATGACCGCCATCTCCAGCACGGGCTCATCCGGCGTCAGCAAGTACACCGCCCCGGAGTGGGCGTGGACCTCCTCCAGCAGCGAGGCCAGCGTCAGCGACAGCAGCGGCCGTCCGACCGGCATCCGCCGACCGGCCGGCGCCTGCTCGGACCCCTGCCAGTCGGACACGCCGACCACCTCCTCGCAGGGCCGTGCGACGGGACTCAGGGATCAAGGCTCCCTCGTGACGGCCCTTCCCGCACGGCGAGCGCCACGCGCGGCACAGGGTGCCGCTTTGGGGGCTCCGTCGCAGGCCCGACGGCCCCGGAACGGTCACAGGGGCTGCGCGAGCGCCCCGGAAGCGCTGTAATTGCGGACGTGGTCAGTGAGGGCGCTGCGGAACGCGGAAAGAGGACGCTGCGTGCCGAACTTGCCCTCAAGACGCCCACCCCGGACCTGGACCCGCGCGAGCGACAGCGCCGCGTTCTCGAACAGGCACTCGTCTTCGCGGGTGCGTCCGTCGTCGCGGTGTACTCGCCCACCGAGAGCGGCGACGAGCTGTACCTGTCCGAGTCGGCAGGCGTCCCCAGGACGCTCTACGGCCTGCGCGACAGCTATGCCCTCACCGGCGGCTCCCCGGCGGTGAACGCGTACCGCTCGGGGCGGCCGCTGTGGCTCGGTCCGGCGGAGATCGCCCGCTGCGCCGACGCCCGCAGACTGCCGTCCCAGGACTTCTGGCTGGCCGTCCTGCCGCTGCCGGACGGCGGCTGCCTCGTGGCGGCCGGCGAGCGCCCGGGCGGCTTCGACGAGGAGGACCGGGAGTGCCTCGGCCTGATCGCCGAGGCCGCCGTCCGCCCCGCGCCCGGCTCACCGCCCGGTTCACCGCGCGACACCGCCGCCCGGCCCACCAGCTCGTTCGACCTCGCCATGGACACCGGACACCTCGAGGTCGACGGCGAGATGCTGGAGCTGTTCGGCCTCGACCCGGCCGAGTTCGACGGCAAGGTCGAGAGCCTGCTGTCGATGACCGTCCCCGAGGACCTGCCCACGCTGATGTCCGTGGTGGAGGCGGACCACCTGGCCATCGGCGACCGCGAGCTGGAGTTCCGCATCCTCCAGCCCTCCGGAGAGCAGAAGTGGCTACGGCTGCGCGGCCGGCTCGTGCCCGGCGGAGAGGAGCGCCCGGCGCACCTCGTGGGAACCGTCGCCGACGCCTCCAAGTTGCGCTCCGGTGTCAGCGACGTGGCCCGCGTCCAGCGGCTCGCCTCGGCCCTCGCCACCGCGGGCACCGTCCGTGACGTCGGCCGGGCCGTGGTGGCCGCGCTGCGGGTCCCCCTGCGGGCCGACCGGATCGCCCTCGCCGAGCTGGAGGGCGACCGTCTCGTCGTCACCCTCCTCGACCCTCCCGAACCGGACGCCTGGCCCGAGGTGTGGCGCTCCGAATGGCGCTCGGAGTGGCCCGACGCGCCCGTACGCGCCATGCCCACGCTGGAGGCGGCCCTCATCGAGGGGCGCCCCGCCGTCTGGCCCGCCGGAGCACCCCTGGAACCGGCGCTCGCCGACGTCGGCCCCGGCGGTCTCGCCATTCTGCCGCTGCCCACCGGCGGCCGGATGGCGGGTGCCTGTCTGATCGGCTGGGACGACCCGCACGAGTTCGGCTCCGACGAGCGCGCGCTGCTCACCGCGTCCGCGGGCCTCGCGGGCCAGGCCCTGACACGCGCCCGCGCCTTCGACGCGGAACACGAGCTGGTCAGCATGCTCCAGCGCTCCCTGCTGCCGCGGCGCCTGCCCCGGATCCCCGGCGCGGTCGCCGTCGCCCGCTATCTGCCCACCACGGCGGGCCTGGAGGTCGGCGGCGACTGGTACGACGTCATCCCGCTGTCCGACAACCACGTCGCCCTCGTCATCGGCGACGTCCAGGGCCACAACGCCCAGGCGGCCACCCTGATGGGCCAGATGCGCACGGCCCTGCGCGCGTACGCCGTCGAGGGCCACCCCCCGGACGTCGTCGTGCAGCACGCCAACCGACTCCTCATGGACCTGGAGACCGACCTCTTCGTCACCTGCTGCTACGTCGACGTGGACCTGGAGGAGGGCACCGCCTGGTGCGTACGCGCCGGACACCACCCGCCCGTGCTGCGCCACCCGGACGGCACAACGGAGGTCACCGTGTCCGAGGGCGGACCACCACTGGGCGTCGTCACCCAGGCCGACTTCCCGATGAGCCCGCTGCGACTCCAGCTCGGCACGGTCCTCGCCCTGACCACGGACGGTCTCGTCGAGTCCGCCGAGGTCGACATCGAGGACGGACTGAACCGGCTGGCCGGCGAACTGACCGCGTCCGACCCCGCCCACCTCGGAGTGGTGGCCGACGGACTGCTCACGGGCGCCAACCGCAGCGACGACGTGGCCCTCCTCCTGATGCGCTACGACGGTCTGGAGACCCGCCCGCTGCGGGAGAGCTGGACGGTGTGGCGCGTCCCGGAGGCGGTCCGGCACGCCCGCCGCTTCACCCGGCGCACCCTGCGCGCCTGGGGAGTGCCCGACGACAGGATGGACGGCGTGCTCCTCGTCGTCTCCGAACTCGTCACCAACGCCCTCGTACACACCGACGGGCAGGTCAGACTCGACATCACCCTCATCAACCACCGCCTGCGGCTCTCCGTCGCCGACACCTCACCCCGTACGCCCATCAAGCCCACCAGCATCGGCTGGGAGGCCACCGGCGGTCGCGGCATCCTCCTCACCGAGGCCATGTCGGCGGCCTGGGGAACCGTGCCCGTCAGTGGCGGCAAGCAGGTGTGGAGCGAAATCCTGCTGGAATGACCTGCTGGAATGAGGGGGATAAGGTCGGGCACCAGGTGCTCCTGGGGGTGGGGGCCGGTCTGCACACGGGGGGCACTGCGCATGGTGAAGACGCCTGAGCGGATATGGGAGGAGGCCGACCTGCCCGCGCGGAGGCTGGCCGGGCTGGCGCTCAACCCGTCCACGCCGCAGGACGTCCTGCTGCGGCTTCTCGCCGACGGTCCGGCGGTGGTGCGGATGGTGCTGTGCCGGGACCGGGTCCTGCCCGACGCCGTCGTGGACGCGGTGATCGAGCACCCCGACACCTACACCCGCAGCTTCTTCGCCCGCAATCCCCACGTCGACCCGGCCCAGCGGGTACGACTGATCGACGATCCGGAGTGGTTCGTCCGCGCCCACCTCGCCGACGGGCCCCGGATGCCTTTCCAGGTCCGGCCCGAGCCACTGCCCGAAGAGGCCCTCGTCCACATGATCAGGACGTACGGGAACGACGAACTCGCCGGTGTCTTCCACCAGCAGATCTCCACCGAGCTGCTGCGGACGATGCACACGCACCCGGACGCGAAGGTCCGCCGCTGGGGGGTCGGCGCGTGGGAGTGGCTGTCCGCCGACGCGCGGGCCGCGCTGCTGGCGGACCCCGACGCGGGCGTCCGCGACAGGGCCCTGTTGCATACCCACAACGAGGATGCGGTCTGGTTGGAGAGCGCGCTGCCCGCCAAGCCCTGTCACGGACGCACCGGCATGCTGTGCAACCTGCCCCTCACCAGAGCCGTCGTGGACCTTGTCCTGACCGCTCCGGCCAGTGACGACGAGCGGGCGATGATCGCCCACAACCCCAGCCTCCCCGCCGACGTGGTGGTCCTGCTGGCCGCCGATCCGGACCCGGAGGTGCGGGAGAGCATCGCGTACCGCGCCGACCTCGGACCCGCCGAACGCCGTGCGCTCGCCGTGGACCCCGACCCCAAGGTGCGGCTCGCGGTGTCCGTGCACCCGGCGCTGAGCGAGGAGGAGCGGGCCGCGATCGACTACGAGGTGCCCATGGACTGCGGTTTCCACCACTGGCCCGCACCGTCGGTGCCACGGGACCCCGAGAGCGTCCGCCGGGACGCCCTGTCCACCCACCCGGTGCTGCGCAGGAGGGCGGCCGGGGTTTACTCGCTCCCGCCGGACCTCGTGGCACGCCTGGCCGACGACGAAGACCTCGGCGTACGCGTCACGCTCGCCCAGAACCATCCCGACGCCCCCGCGGCCCTGCTGCTGCGCAGTTTCCTTGAGTACACCGGTTCCGACCGCGCGCACCTCGCCACCCGCCCGAACTTCCCGACCGCCCGACTGGCCGCCTTCGCCGACCACGAGGACCCCGAGGTCAGAGCCCTGGCCGCGCGCGACCCCGAGACCGCGCCGGCCGTCGTGGAAGCCCTCACCAGGGACCCGGACCCCGCCGTACGGGCCGCGGCGGCCCGCCACCCGAACCTCCCGCGGCCCCGGCTGACGGAACTCCTCGACGACGAGGAACTGGCTCATCCGGCAGCCGCGAACCCGGCGTTGGACGTGGCGGAGATACGGCGGCTGGCGCGGACGTGCGTGGACCCGGCCGGGCCCTCCGCCGATACGCTGACCTGAGCGGCCCGGCCCGGTCGGCTGCTCCAGCTCATCGACTCCGAGGTGTACAGGCCGGTGATCGGACGGTAGTTGAACATCGGCCGGGGACGACACGTGAGAAAGAGTATGGGAACCCCACTCACCGTCTCTCCACCACTGGAGCGGCCCGAAACGCGTGGCCGTGACCAGGTGCTGGGCCTTGACGGGCTCCGCGGCCTGGCCGCGCTGTACGTGTTGCTCTTTCACTGCTGGCTTCTGACCATGCCGGGGTTTCCCGAGAACTCGGGTCCCGCCTGGCTGGGCTGGCTGATGTACGGGCGTCTCGCCGTGGTCTTCTTCCTGGTGCTGTCCGGCTTCTCCCTGGCCATCTCGCCGGCGCGCAACGGTTGGCAGTTGGGCGGCGTTTCTCGGTTCCTGCGGCGGCGCGCGTGGCGCATCCTGCCTCCCTACTGGGCGGCACTCGCGTTGAGCCTGGTGGTCGCCTGGTTCGCGGTGCCCGCCTCGCACTTCGGACCGCCGACCGGCACATCGGTTCTGGTGTACGGCTTCGTGGTCCAAGACATATTCACGGCTCCCACGCCGAACGGGGCGTTCTGGTCGATCGGCGTGGAGGCGGAGCTCTATCTCGTCTTTCCGCTCCTTCTTCTCGTCCGGCAGCGGCTGGGCGCGGTCGTCCTGGTCGCGGGCGTGACGCTCCTGGTCGTCGCCCGCGGCCTGCTGGCGCCGAACGCGTCCCCGGTGGAAGGCGTGAACTGGCTGACCCCGAACCTCGCCCCTGTGTTCGTCGCGGGGCTGGTGGGCGCGGGGATCGTCGTCGCGCCGGAGAAGGTCCGGCGTCTGCCGTGGCACTGGCTCGCCGCTCTGGCCGCCTCGCCGGTCGTGGCCCTTGTCGTCATCAAGGGGTCGGTGTGGACGGTGGACCACTATTTCTGGATCGATCTCGTCGTGGCGCCCGCCATGACCATGATGATCGCGGCGGTTGCCACCGGCAGGCCCGCCTTCCTCATGCGGCTCCTGGCCACGCGTCCCATGCGCGGCCTCGGCGACTTCTCGTACAGCCTTTACCTGGTTCACCTGCCGATCGTCATGATCGTCTGCCGAAAGATGGCCCCACATTTCGTATCGCCCGGTCTGCCCGCGTTCTGGTTCACGCTGACACTGGCACTGCCCGCCTCGGTGCTGGCAGCGTGGCTGTTCGCCAAGGTGTTCGAGCTGCCTTTCAAGCGGAACCGATCATGGAAGTCCATGTTCCCGGCCGCCTCGCGCTGACACGACCGCACTCCTAGGGTGGGTGCCGTGCGTCTGCTCCTGATGTCCGACACTCACCTGCCCAAGCGGGCCAAGGCACTGCCGCCGCGGCTGATGGCCGAACTCCCGCACGCCGACGTCGTCGTCCACGCGGGCGACTGGGTGGACACCGCCACCCTCGATCTGCTGGAGGAGCGGGCACGCAGGCTCGTCGGGGTGTACGGCAACAACGACGGCCCCGACCTGCGTGCCCGCCTCCCCGAGGTCGCCCGCGTCGACCTGGACGGTCTGCGCCTCGGCGTCGTCCATGAGACCGGTGCCGCCCAGGGCCGCGAGCGGCGCTGCGCCGAGCGCTACCCCGACCTCGACGTCCTGGTCTTCGGGCACAGCCACATCCCCTGGGACACCACCACCGAGACGGGCCTGCGCCTGCTCAACCCGGGTTCCCCGACCGACCGCCGCCGCCAGCCGCACCACACGTACATGACCGCGACCGTGACCGAAGGACAGCTGACCGAGGTGACCCTGCACCGCGTCGACTCCGACTGAGGCACTCAGGCGTGCCGGTGCCGTCGTATGCGCACGAAGACCAGTGCCAGTACGGCGGTGGCCGCGACGATCGCCACGCGCTTGGCGACCGGAGGCCCGGCGGTCCGCAACAGGTCGATCGGTTGGGCCGGTTGGGCCGGTTGGGTGGGGTGGACCGGTTGGAGTGGTTCGGCCGGCTCGGGGGGCTCGGTCCTGTCGGTCGGTTCCTCGAGGCGCCGCGCCAGACACTCCGCGAACTGCCCGACCAGCTTGTCGCCCACCTCGGCCATGACGCCGCGACCGAACTGCGCCGGACGCCCCGTGACGGTCAGATCGGTCCGCACCGACACCGCCGTGCCGCCGTCGCGCTCACCGAGCGTGCCCGTGACCGTGGCCCGTGCGGTGCCCTGGCCGCGGGTCTCCTTGCCGCTTGCGATCAGCACCATCCGGTGCGCGGACTCGTCCTGTTCCTCGAACACGGCGGTGCCCCGGTACGTCACCGTGATGGGCCCCACCTTGACCTTCACCGAACCCGTCACGGTCTTGCCGTCGTAGTCGTCCACCGTCGCCCCCGGCATGCACGGGGCGATCCGTTCGACGTCGAGGAGCGCCCGCCAGGCGTCGTCGACGGAAACGGGGACGGTGAACTCATGATGCAGTTCCATGCTGCTCTCCTCCAGTCGTATCGACGGGTCCGGCAGGCGGATCCACGGGTCCGGGATGGATCGCCCCGCCCGTCGCCGTCAGCGGCGCCCCGCTGCCGCCCCACCGCAGTGCGACGATCTCCGCGGCGACGGACACGGCCACCTCCTCCGGTGTACGGGCCCCGAGGTCGAGCCCGACCGGCGAGCGCAGCCGGGACAGCTCGCCCTCCGACAGACCGGCGTCGATCAGCCGTTTCCTGCGGTCGTCGTGGGTACGACGGCTGCCCATCGCGCCGATGTACGCGGCCGGGCGGCGCAATGCCTCCTCCAGCAGGGGCACGTCGAACTTCGGGTCGTGGGTCAGGACGCAGATCACCGTGCGCGCGTCGGTCGTCGTACCCCGCAGATAGCGGTGCGGCCAGTCCACGACGACCTCCACACCCACCGGGAACCGTTTCGCGGTGGCGAAGACCGGGCGGGCGTCGCACACCGTGACCCGGTAGCCGAGGAAGTCCCCGATGCGAGCCACCGCCGCCGCGTAGTCGATGGCGCCGAAGACCAGCATGCGCGGCGGCGGCGCGAAGGAATGCAGGAAGACGGTCACGGCGTCCTCGCGGCGCTCGCCGTGCGGACCGTAGTGCCGTCGGATCGTGGCGCCCTGGGCCAGCTCACCGCGGGCGTCGGCGGTGACGGCCACGTCCAGACCGGTGGAGCCCAGCGAACCGGCCACCTCGTCCGGCCACACCGCGAGCGTGGCCCCGAGCGGTGCCGGCCCCTCGATCACCGTCGCCACCGTCACGGGCCGGCCGGCGGCCACCGAGTCGGCCACCGCGGCGAAGGAGGGGTCCTCGGCGGGTGTCACCCGGCGGATGAGCAGGGTGATCTCACCGCCGCAGGTGAGCCCCACGGCGAACGCGTCCTCGTCGCTGTACCCGAAGGTCTCCAGGCGCGCCTCGCCGGACACCATCACCTCCTGGGCCAGCTCGAAGACCGCCCCCTCGACACAGCCGCCGGACACGCTGCCCACGACCTCGTCGCCGGGCCCCACGGCCATGGCGGCTCCCGGGTCCCGGGGCGCGCTGCGGCTGACCGCGACCACCGTGGCGAGGCCGAAGGGGGAGCCCGCCGCGTACCACCGGTCCAGCGCCGGGAGGATCTCACGCATCGCTCGCTCCGCTCACCACAGGGTGCGTCCCACTCAAGAGTCCACTCCTCTCACCACCGCCGCCAGCCGCTCCAGCGCGGCCGGACTGTGTCCCTCGACGAACGCGTCCACGCTCGGCAGCGCCGCGGCCATCCCGCCGGCCAGGGGCGCGTAACCGGGTCGGGCCTTGCGCGGATTCGCCCAGATCACCCGATGCGCGAGCCGGTGCAGGCGGCGCATCTGCTCCGCGAGCAGGGCCGGATCGCCACGCTCCCACCCGTCGGACAGCACGACGACCACCGCGCCGCGCGCCATGCCCCGCCGCCCCCACCGGTCCAGGAAGCCGCGCAGCATCTCACCCAACCGGGTGCCGCCACGCCAGTCCGGCACCGCCGCCGCGAGCGCGGCCATGGCCGTGTCGGGATCCCGGTGCGCCAGTTCACGGGTCACCCGGGTCAGCCGGGTACCGATCGTGAAGACTTCCGTGCGGGTGCCCCGCGCGGCCCCGCCGGTGCGTGGACCATGCAGGGCCGCGTGCGCGAACCGCAGCAGCGCGTCCGCGTACGGCCCCATCGAGCCGCTCACGTCCACGAGCAGCACCACCCGGCGCGGCCGGTCCGCTCGGGCCCGGTGCCGCAGCCGCGCCGGCTCCCCGCCGCCGCGCAGCAACTCCCGTACCGTGCGCCGTGGATCGACGGCGCCCCGCCGGGCCGGATGCCGCCGCGCGGTGCGCCGGGCCTCGCCGCGCAGGGTGAACGCGGCCCGCAGCCGCCGCAGCTGATCGCGCTCGGCGGCGGTCAGCTCGGCGAAGTCCCGGTGGCGCAGTACGTCGGTGGAGTCGGCCAGCACGGCCACGGGTACGGCGTCCTCGGCCCGCGCCGCCGGGCGGGGCACCGTACCGGCGCCGCGCAGGACCGTCCGGGTCCGCGGCGGGGGAGCGGACCGGGCCGGGGTGCCGCCGGGCCGGCCGCCGAAGTACGCCGCGAAGACCCGCTCGTAGCGCTCCAGGTCGTCCTGGCTCCCGCACAGGGTGAGTCGGCCCGCCCAGTACACGTCCGAGCGCGCACCGGGATCGAGCACGCCGAGCGCGCCCAGGAAGGCCTGCACGCGGTCGGGCGCGGCGTCTACGCCCGCGGCGCGCAACGCCCTGGCGAACCCGACGACCACGGCGGACGCGTCGACGGCGCGCCGTTGTCCCACCTCGTCCCCGCCGTCCCCGCCGTCTCCGCCGTCCTCACGGTTCCGGCCGTTCCGGCCGTGCTTGCCGTCGCTGTCGTGCCTGCCGTCCACGTTGTTCACGTCTCCCGCGCCGCGAGGATCGCCGTCAGATCCAGCCCCCGCGCCCGCTCGGCGTCCTCCCGGTACTTCAGTACCGACCCCAGGGTCGCCACTGCCAGCTCCGCGTCCACCTCGCTCGCCCCGAGCGCGTCCAGAGCCTCCGCCCAGTCGATGGTCTCCGCGACCCCGGGCGGCTTGACCAGGTCCTCGGCGCGCAGGGCCTGCGCGAGCGCGGTCACCTGCTCGGCCAGCCGCTCCGTGACCCGCGGCAACCGCCTCCGCACGATGGCGAGTTCACGGGCGAACCCGGGATGGTCGAACCAGTGGTAGAGACACCTGCGCTTCAGCGCGTCGTGCACTTCGCGCGTCCGGTTCGAGGTCAGCACCACGACGGGCGGCACCTCCGACCGCAGGGTGCCCAGTTCCGGAATGGTGATCGTGTACTCGGACAGCAGTTCCAGCAGGAACGCCTCGAACTCGTCGTCGGCGCGGTCGATCTCGTCCACCAGCAGCACCGACGGCTGGGTCTCCAGCGCCCGCAGCAGCGGACGCGTGACGAGGAACCGCCGGTCGTACAGCTCTCCTTCGAGCCGGTCGGCATCCGTCACGCCCGCCGCCTCGGCCGCCCGCAGATGCAGCAGCTGACGCGGGAAGTCCCAGTCGTACAGGGCCTGGGAGGCGTCGATGCCCTCATAGCACTGGAGCCGGATCAGCGGGGCGTCCATCGCCTCGGCCAGGGCGGACGCGAGCGCGGTCTTGCCCACGCCCGCGTCACCCTCGCAGAACAGCGGCCGGTGCAGCCGCAGCGCCAGGAAGCAGGCCACGGCCAGCCCGTCGTCGACGAGATACCCCGTCTTCTCCAGGCGGGCCCGCACCTCCGCCGGACCGCTCACCTCGTGCATGGGCGCTACTCCAGGGCGGCCAGCACCGCGCGTCGCGTGAGCACCCGGGCCAGGTGCGCGCGGTACTCGGGTGAGCCCGAGGGATCGGACGAGGGGTGCGTGCCCTCCGCCGCCGCCTCGGCGGCCCGTGCCACCGCGCCCGATTCGGCGTCGGCGCCGGTGAGCGCCGCCTCGGTGGACGCGGCCCGCAGGGGCGTGGAGCCCATGTTGGTCAGCCCGATCCGGGACTCGGCGAGGTGTCCGTCGTCCCGCCGGACGAGTGCCGCCACGCCGACCACCGCCCAGGCCTGCGCGACCCGCTGGAACTTCTCGTAGTGGAATCCCCACCCCTCGGTCGACGGGATCTCCACCTGCATCAGCAGTTCGTCCGGGCGCAGCGCGGTCTGCAGATAGTCGAGGAAGAACTCGCGGGCCGGGATCGCGCGCCGCCCGTCCGGTCCCACCGCGATCAGGGTCGCGTCGAGCGCGAGGACCACGGCGGGCAGGTCACCGGCCGGATCGGCGTGTGCGAGCGAACCGCCGAGGGTGCCGCGATGGCGTACGGCGGGATCGGCGACCGTGGCGGTGGCCGCCGCCAGCAGTCCGGCGTGCCGGCGCACCAGCGGGTCGCGGATGACGTCGTGGTGCGAGGTCATCGCGCCGATGACCAGCGTGCCGGCGTCCTCACGGATCCCGCGCAGCTCCGGGATCCGGCCGACGTCGACGACCAGTTCGGGGAAGGCGAGCCGTAGCCGGAGCAGGGGCAGCAGGCTCTGCCCGCCGGCCAGCACCTTCGCGTCCTCGCCCGCGTCCGCGAGCGTGCGCACGGCCTCGTCGACGCTCGTGGGCCGCACATAGTCGAATGCGGGGGGAATCATGCCGACGCCTCCTCACCGGAGCGGGCGGACCCGTCCGCCGCCCGAGCGGACCGAAGCGCTTCCCAGACCCGCTGCGGCGTGCAGGGCATCCTCACCTCGGTCACTCCGAGCGGGCGCAGCGCGTCCACGATCGCGTTGACGACGGCGGGCGTGGAGGCGATGGTCCCCGACTCCCCGACTCCCTTGGAACCCAGGGGATTCGAGGTCGCCGGTGTCTCCGTCCGGTCCGTCACGAACTCGGGCAGATCTGCCGCCGAGGGCACGAGGTAGTCGGCCATCGTGCCCGAGACGAGGTTGCCCTCGTCGTCGTACACGGCCTCCTCGTACAGCGCCTGCGCGATGCCCTGCGCGACCCCGCCGTGCACCTGCCCCTCGACGATCATCGGGTTGATGACGCTGCCGACGTCGTCGACGCACACGTACGAGCGGATGGTGGTCCGTCCGGTCTCGGTGTCGACCTCGACCGCGCACAGGTGGGTGCCGTGCGGGTAGGAGAAGTTGTCCGGGTCGAGCAGGTGCTCGGCGTTGATGGTGGGCTCCATGCCGTCGGGCAGGTCGTGCGAGGAGAACGTCTCGAACGCGACCTCCTGGATGGTCTTGCGCGCCTCGGGCGAGCCCTTCACGGAGAACACGCCGTGCGTGAACTCCAGGTCGTGCTCGCTCGCCTCCAGCAGGTGCGCGGCCACCTTCCGCGCCTTCTCCACCACCTTCAGCGCCGCGTGGTGCACCGCGGCCCCGCCCACGACGAGCGAGCGCGAACCATAGGTGTCCATGCCCTGGGGGGCTGCCCTGGTGTCGCCGTGCACCACCTCGATGTCCTCGAAGGGCACCCCGAGCACATCGGCGGCGATCTGGCTCCAGCAGGTCACATGGCCCTGCCCGTGCGGGCTGGTGCCGGTGACCACCTCGACCTTGCCGGTGGGCAGCATGCGGATGCTCGCCGCCTCCCAGCCCCCGGCCGCGTACCGCAGGCCACGCAGCACCCGGCTGGGCGCGAGCCCGCACATCTCGGTGTATGTGGACACGCCGATGCCCAGGCGTACCAAGTCGCCGCGCTGGTTGCGGTCCGCCTGCTCGGCGCGCAGCTTGTCGTATCCGAAGAGAGCGAGCGCCTTGTCCGTGGCGGCCTCGTAGTTGCCGCTGTCGTAGGTCAGACCCGCGACGGACGTGTACGGGAACTCCTCGTGCCTGATCCAGTTGCGCCGCCTCAACTCGACGGGATCCAGGTCGAGTTCGACGGCCAGCTCGTCCATGATCCGTTCGATGGCGTACGTCGCCTCGGGGCGTCCCGCGCCGCGGTAGGCGTCGGTCGGCGTCCTGGTCGTGAAGACGCCGGTGCACGTGAAGTCGTATGCGTCCATCTTGTAGATCGCCGGGTACATGAAGGCGCCCAGGATCGGGATGCCCGGGGTGACGAGCATCAGATAGGCGCCCATGTCGGCGAGGAGGTCGACCTTGAGGCCGAGCAGCCTGCCCTCGTTCGTGGCGGCGATCTCGATGTCCTGGATCATTCCGCGGCCGTGATGGGTCGCGAGATAGCCCTCGGAGCGCGACTCGGTCCACTTCACGGGCCGTCCGAGCCGACGGGCGACGGCCAGGGCGAGGGCCTCCTCGCCGTACACCTGGAGCTTGGAGCCGAAGCCGCCGCCCACATCGGGGGCGATCACGCGCAGCTTCTGCTCGGGGATGCCGGTGACGACGGCGAGCATGATCCGCAGGATGTGCGGGATCTGCGTGGCCGAGTAGACGGTGTACTCGCCGGAGGCGGCGAGTGGGGTGACCACGACGGCGCGCGGCTCCATCGCGTTGGGGATCAGGCGCTGCTGGAGGTAGCGGCGCTTCAGGACGACGTCCGCGCGCTCCCGCACGGCCGTGTAGTTCTCGCCGGTCGCCAGCGGCCAGACGTAGCAGCGGTTGGTGCCCTTGTCGGAGTGGACCAGTGGGGCGTCCTCGGCGAGGGCCGCCTCCAGGTCGAGCACCGGCGGGAGAGGTGTGTAGTCGACCTCGATGGCCTCCAGGGCGTCGGCGGCCGCGTACCGGTCGCGGGCCACGACGACGGCCACCGGGTCTCCCGCGTACCGGACCTCGTCGACCGCGATCGGCGGGTGGTCGGGCAGCACGATGTCCTCGGTGACCGGCCAGGCGCAGGGGAGGGAGCCGAGGCCCTCGGCGAGGTCCTGGCCGGTGAACGCGGCGATCACGCCGGGGCGCTCGCGGGCGGGTGCGGCGTCGATCCGGTCGATCCGGGCGTGGGCCATGGGGCTGCGCAGGATGGCCAGGTGGAGCAGTCCGTTGACGTTGATGTTGTCGGTCCAGTTGGTCTGCCCGGTGACCAGACGGGCGTCTTCCTTGCGCGGCCGGGAGCGGCCGACCTCGGGTTCGACGATCTGGTCCGTCACGGCGAGACCTCCTGTCCCGAGGCGGCGAGGACCGCGCGCACGATGTTCTGATAGCCGGTGCACCGGCAGAGGTTGCCCTCCAGGGCCTCCCGTACCTCCTGCGGTCCCGGGGCCGGGTTCTCGCGCAGCAGATCGCGGGCCGCCATGATCATCCCGGGGGTGCAGTAGCCGCACTGGAGCGCGTGCCGCTCGTGGAACGCCTTCTGGAGCGCATGCCACTCACCGTCGTGCGCCAGTCCCTGGATGGTGGTCACTTCGCTCCCGTCCGCCTGGACGGCGAGGACCGAGCAGCTCTTGACGGTCTCCCCGTCCAGGTCGACCGTGCAGGCCCCGCAGTTCGACGTGTCGCAGCCGATCGGGGTGCCGGTCAGACCCAGGTGGTCGCGCAGATAGTGGACCAGGAGAAGGCGGGGCTCGACCTCGTCCTCGTACGTCGTGCCGTCCACCTTCACCGAAATGCGGGTCATGTGCCCTCCCGGAGAGCCAGGTGAGGGGTATCAACCACTTTACGTGGTGTGCGTCACTCTAGGGCCGGGCGAGGAGGGCGGCGAGTGCTGCGGCGGGGATTTGTTGAGCGTTAATCCGTTGCTGCCGGGCGAGGCCGCCTGCTCCACTGAGAGGGAAGCGTCCGCCAAGATCAGGGAGCAGCAATGCGCACACCGTTCATGTCCACCCAGGAAGGAATCACTCCCACTCCAAAGGACATGACACCCGGTGCATATGCTCAACCTGGGAATCCTGGCGCACGTAGACGCCGGTAAGACAAGCCTGACCGAGCGGCTGCTGCACTCGGTCGGAGTCATCGACGAGATCGGCAGCGTCGACGACGGGAACACCCAGACCGACTCCCTCGCGCTGGAGCGGCAGCGCGGTATCACGATCAAGTCCGCCGTGGTCTCGTTCGCGGTCGACGACGTGACCGTCAATCTGATCGACACCCCGGGACACCCGGACTTCATCGCCGAGGTGGAGCGGGTGCTGAGCGTGCTCGACGGCGCCGTGCTGGTGATCTCCGCCGTGGAGGGCGTGCAGGCGCAGACCCGTGTGCTGATGCGGACGCTCCGGCGGCTGCGCATTCCCACGCTCGTCTTCGTCAACAAGATCGACCGCGGCGGGGCGTGCCCCGAGCGTGTGCTCGACGCCGTCGCGGCGCGGCTCACACCGGCGATCGTCCCCATGGGCGAGGTCCGGGCACAGGGCACGCGGGGCGCCCGCTTCGGCCTGTTCGACGAGGCACGGCTCGGCGCGCGACTGCTCGACCTGCTCTCCGAGCACGACGACGCGCTGCTCGCCACGTACGTCGAGGGCCGGGTGTCGTACGACCTGATCCGCGCCGCTCTGGTGAGGCAGACCGGGCAGGCCCTGGTGCATCCGGTGTTCTTCGGCTCGGCCGCGACCGGCGCGGGAGTCGACGAACTGATCGCGGGAATCAAGGAGTTGCTGCCGCGTGCCGAGGCCGACGTCGACGGCCCGGTCTCGGGCAGCGTCTTCAAGGTCGAGCGCGGGCCCGCCGGGGAGAAGATCGCGTACGCCCGGATGTTCTCCGGGACGCTGCGGACGCGCGACCGCCTGCCTCTGGGTGACGGAGAGGAGGGCAGGGTCACCGCGATCAGCGTCTTCGACCGGGGCGCGGCGGTGCGCGAGCAGTCCGTGGCCGCGGGGCGGATCGGCAAGCTCTGGGGCCTCGCGGACATCCGTGTCGGCGACATCATCGGCGTACCGCGGAAGGCGTCGGCCGGCGAGCACCACTTCTCGCCCCCGACCCTCGAAACCGTCGTCGAACCCTGCCGTCCGGCCGACAAGGGCGCACTGCACGGCGCCCTCACCCAATTGGCCGAGCAGGACCCCCTGATCGATCTGCGCCAGGACGAGACGCGCAAGGAGATCTCCGTGTCGCTCTACGGAGAGGTGCAGAAAGAGGTCATCCAGGCGACTCTGGCCGCTGAGTTCGGCATCGACGTCCTGTTCAGGGAGACGACACCGCTGTGCATCGAGCGGCCCCTCGGCAGCGGCGCGGCGGTCGAGTTCATCAAGAAGGACGCCAATCCCTTTCTCGCGACCGTCGGCCTGCGCGTCGATCCGGCCCCGTTCGGCTCCGGGGTGCGGTTCCGGCTGGAGGTCGAGCTCGGAGCGATGCCGTACGCGTTCTTCAAGGCGGTCGAGGACACGGTGAAGGAGACGCTCGCGCAGGGAATCCACGGTTGGCAGATGACGGACTGCACGGTCACCATGACCCACTCCGGCTATTGGCCCCGGCAGAGCCATGCCCACCAGGGCTTCGACAAGAGCATGTCCAGCACGGGTGCCGACTTCCGGGGCCTGACCCCGCTGGTGGTGATGGACGCGCTGCGGGCGGCGGGCACCCAGGTGTACGAGCCGATGCACCGCTTCAGGCTGGAGGCCCCGGCGGACACGATCGGCGCGGTGCTGCCGGTGCTGGCGAAACAGGCAGCCGTCGCGGGGGCCACCGAGCTGCGGGGCGCTTCGTGCGTGCTGGAGGGCCGGATCCCGGTCGCCCGCGTCCATGGGCTGGAGCGGCAGCTCCCGGGGCTGACCCGCGGTGAGGGCGAGCTGGAATGCACCTTCGACCACTACGCACCGGTCCTGCGGGGCACGGTCCCCGACCGCCCGCGCACCGACCTCAACCCGCTGGACCGGAAGGAGTACCTGCTGAACGTGACGCGGAGGGTCGCCGCCTGATCCCGCACACGGCGACACGTCTCCCAAAAGGATCTCCAAGAGACCTCCAGAAGATGAAACTTACTCTGGAGTCAGAAGTATTGACGCCTTCTTGCGCACCGGAGACTGTTGTGGACATGTCGAAGTTACGTGCGCGTCTGCTCGGCGTCCTCGTGCTCCTCACCGGCTTCCTCTCGGCGGCGGGCGCCCAGCCCGCCGCCGCGGACGGACTCCCCGACTCCCTGTGGTTCGACGCGCCGGCGGCGGCCACCCTCACGGTCGACAAGGGCCGCTTCCTCGACGGACTCGGCCGCGAGGTGGTCCTGCGCGGCTACAACGTCTCCGGCGAGACGAAGCTCGAAGAGAACAGCGGCCTGCCCTTCGCCTCGGCCGCCGACGCCAAGAAGTCCGCGACGGCCCTGCGGGCCCTCGGCGGCGGCAACTCCGTGCGCTTCCTGCTCTCCTGGGCCCACGCCGAACCCGTACGCGGCCAGGTCGACTCCGCCTACCTCGCCGCCGTCACCGACCAGATACGCGCCTTCCTCGACGCCGGAATCCGCGTGTATCCCGACTTCCACCAGGACCTCTACTCCCGCTACCTCTTCAACTCGGGCAGCTGGTACACCGGTGACGGCGCCCCCAAGTGGGCCGTGGACGCCGGGAGCTACCCGAGCGAGTCCTGCGGGATCTGCATCTTCTGGGGGCAGAACATCACCCAGAACGGGGCCGTGAAGCAGGCACAGTACGACTTCTGGCACAACGCGTACGGCGTCCAGGACGCCTTTCTCACCACGGCCCAGGCCACCATGGCCTACGTCAAACAGCACCTCACCACGGCCCAGTTCGCGGGCCTCGTCGGCTTCGACCCGTTCAACGAGCCGTACGCGGGCACCTACGACTCCGGGCAGACCAGCCGCACCTGGGAGCGGGACCTGCTCTGGCCGTTCTATGTGAAGTTCCGGGCCCGGATGGACGCGGCCGGCTGGCAGGACAAGCCCGCCTTCGTCGAGGCCAACCTCTTCTGGAACTCCAACATCGACTCCCAGAAGCAGGAGGGCGGCCTGCTCGACGCGGGCACACTCGGCCCGCGCTATGTCTTCAACACCCACTTCTACGATCAGAAGGCCATCTCGGGCATCCTCATGTGGGGCAACGCCGGGGACGGCCAGTACGCCACCGACTTCGGGACGGTCCGCGACCGCGCATCGAGCGCGGGGACTACGGCGATCGTCAGTGAGTTCGGCCATCCCTTGTCGGGAACGGTCTCCGGCAAGGCCCCGACCGTCGACAAGGCCATGTACCAGGCCCTCGACTCCCGTCTCCCGGGCGCCACCTGGTGGACCAAGCCGGCGTCCTCCGGCCCGGTGCTCTCCGGTACCCAGTGGCAGTGGGACATCTACAACGGACGCCATCACGAGCTGATGAACGGCAACGCGAGCAAGGTTCTCACCACGGGCGACGCCTGGAACGACGAGGATCTGTCGGCCGTACGCCTCGACGACTCGGGCACGGCCGTCCTGCGTCAGGACGCCCGTCTGCTCGACCGGCTCTATCCGAGCGCGACCTCGGGCAGCACGGTCGCGTTCACCTACGAGGACCGCTCCCGGGACGGCTCCACCACCCTGACCTGGAATCCGGTTCCGTCGTCCCTGCCGCACGTCTCCCAACTGGTGGGATCGGGCCAGTACGGGCTGCTCCTGTGGCGCTCGGGCGGCGGCAGCGCTCCCACCGAACTCCATCTCCCGGCGTCCTTCCCGACCGCGTCCACGACGGTGGTCTCCGACCTCGGCGCGACGATCTCCCCGCCCGCCTACACCACGACCACCCCGATCGCCGTGGCCCCCGAGCCGGGCGGCACCGGCAGTCGCCGACTGCTGCTCACCGCACCGGACTCGGGGACCCTGCACTACGCGCTGGTCACGAACGGGGCGACGGCCCCGTCCACCGATCTGCTGAGCGCGGCCCGTTCCGAACTGAGTTCCTGGGCCGCCGCGTCGGTCAACTAGTCGAAGGACCGGTCCAGTTCGCCTCCACATGTCCGAGGCGAACACGCTGGGGGTGGTCACCGACCGGCACCGACACCGTCTTCTGCCCCGTGGCGAAGTCGATGGCGGTGACCTGGTCGGCGCCGCTCTCGGAGACGATGCAGTCCTTGCCGTCACCGCTGACGGTCGCCCAGTACGGCTTCGAGGCGGTGACGAGCGGGCCCTCCTGGAGGGTGGCCCGGTCGACGACGGTCGCGTAGTCGTCCATCGTTCCGGCGACGCACAGTTTGGTGCCGGACGGGTTCATCGAAATGCCGTGGTGGCGCGAGTCGTTGACCCAAGTCGTGCGGTCGGTGCTGGTCGCGGGGTTCATCGGCAGGGTCTTCACCCGGGTGATCCGGTCGGAGGCCACGTCGTACTCCAGGAAGCCGTTGAAGAACGACACCTGGAAGTACAGCTTGGACTCGTCGGGGCTGAAGACGGCGGGCCGGACCGCGTCGGAGAAGTCGGTGAGACCGATCGCGTCCAGTCGCTGCCGCATGTCGATCACCTTGACCTGTTTGTAGGTGGTCGCGTCGACGACGGTGATGTGCCGGTCGCCCTTCGTCCAGTCCAGCCACGGGTCGTCGAGTGCGGTGTTCACATCGCCGATGGCCATGTTCCAGATGTACTTGCCGTCCCGCGTGAAGATGTTCTCGTGCGGCTTGTCGCCGGTGCCGAAGGAGCCCAGCTGCTTACCGGTGTTGATGTCGAGCACGTGCACGGTGTTCGCGGTCGACGCGGAGACCGCGACGCGAGTGCCGTCGGGGGAGACGGCCATGTGGTCGGAGCGGTAACCCGACACGGGGAAACGCCAGTTGATCTTGTCGGTGGCGAGGTCGATCGAGACGACATCGGCGAAGCTGGGGCGGGAGACGACCACCGACTTGCCGTCGGGCGTGGAGTACATGTCGTCCACGAGCTGGTCGTGGCCCTCGCCGACGCCGTTGCGGATGGCCAGGAAGTAGATCCACTTGATCGGATCGGCGTTGATCTCCGCCATCCGCGCGTCCTTGTCCGGGACGACGTTGATCCGGCCGACCTTCGCGAAGTCACCGGTGGACTTGATGACGTCCGCGGTGCCGTCCCAGTTGTTGCCCACGAACATCACTTCGCGCAGGTCGGCTGCGGCGGTCTGTGCGGCGGTCTGCGCGGAGGCCGTGGTCGCCGTACCGCCGAGGGTGAAGGTGAGGGCGACGGCGGCGGCGAGCGTACAGAGGTGTCTGGGTCTGAGGACAGACATGGCGGGTCCCTTGTCGTAGGCGGGGGGTGCGGGCGCCGAAAAATCTGAACACAGCTGCGTTCAGAGTGGACTTACTGGAAAGTAAGGAAGGGGCGGTGCTCTCCACAAGGGTCCGTGCACGACAAAATCATCGGAGGGACGAACGGTTCGTCCCTCCGGCGAGGGAGGAACGCGTGGCGGGCAGGATCAAACAGCCGACCGGCCGTTACGGAGGCAGGACCGCCGCGGAACGGCAGGCCGAGCGACGCTCGCGCTTTCTGGCAGCCGCGCTTCAACTCTTCGGTGAAAGCCCGGGGTTCAGATCCACGACCATCGCGGCGCTGAGTGAGGCGGCGGGACTGTCGACGCGTCAGTTCTACGAGGAGTTCCGCACCCTCGAGGACGTGCTGGCCGCCCTCCACCTCCAGGTCAACGACTGGGCCGAGGAGGCGGCCCTGGCCGCCCTCGCCGACGCCCAGGACCTGCCGCTGGCCGAGCGCGCCGACGCGATCTTCCGCGCCTACGCCGCGAACGTGACGGCGGATCCGCGCCGCATCCGCATCACCTTCGTCGAGATCATCGGCGTCAGCCCGCGCCTGGAGGAGCAGCGGCTCGCCCGTCGGGCGCGCTGGGTCGACTTCATCTGCGCCGAGGCGACCGCGGCCGCCGACCGCGGCGAGGCGGTGCCGCGCGACTACCGGATCGCCGCCACCGCCTTCATCGGCAGTGTCAACGGCCTCCTGCACGACTGGCGCGCCGGCTGGGTGGACGCCACGCTCGACGAGGTGGTCGAGGAGCTGGTCCGTCAACTGCTGGGGATCCTGCGACCGGCTGGGTGGAACCCGTACGAGCCCGGAACCCCATGACGTGACCTCACCTCACCGTGGGTGCCGTGCCGGCCATCGACCGAGGTGTCCTCGAACCCGGCGGTGAATCCCTCGAGATCCACCGCCGGGCCCGGGACCGTGCGCCGCTCCCCGTCCCCACGGGTTCGGCGCAGTGGGGCCGCCTCCGCGCGAGGATGCCCCTGCCGGCAGCCCACGACTGGGGGAAGCCGTGGGCTTGCGCGGCCCGAGGGCCCAGAGGCGGAGACGTCAACACGGTCGCTCCCTGGGCACCGCCCATCCTGTCCGACCGGGACCCGCCGCGTCGTCGTGCGCGTGGCGAACATCGCGCTACTCGGCATGCAGGAGATGAGCTCAGCCATGTCCTCCGGAGGGAGGACGGACGCGGGGGAGAGGCTCCCCTCACGCTCGTGGGCCCGCCTGCGGGGCCGGTACGCTGGCGAGCCGACATGACGGTTTCACGGACGGATTCCCGCGGTCCGACGGTCCGGCTCGGTGTCCAGGGAGTCGGCCAAGGGGACCGGGCACGGCTGAAAGTCGCTCTGGTTGCTCTCCAGCCCGAGTGATCGAATCGGTGCTCGATTTAATTTCGGTGGTGAGGGGTCTGCTCGTGCGTTCCATGTCCTACTTGGACCTTCATCGGCGGTTTTCGGTGGACATCGACGCGGAGATGGAGGCCACGCTGGCAAGACTCGCCCCTCAGGCCGACGCGGTGCGGGCCGCGGTCGCGGAACTCGTGCGGAACCGCGAGTTCACGTACCCGCTCTCGGTGCTGCCGCTGATCGTGCATGCCGTGGAGACGGGCGCGCCCGAACCGGCCGTGCCGCTGGCCGTCGTGCATGAGCTGTGGTGGACCTCGGCGTGCCATCTCGACGACCTGGCCGACGGGCAGAGCACCCACCTCGGCGGAGGTGAGGCGCTGCTCGCCGCGCTCGTCAGCGGGACTCCACTCCCTCTGCTCGTCGTCCAGTCGCAGGCAGTCCCGGAATCGGTCCGCGGCACCCTGTCGGCCGAGATCGTGAAGTGCTGGATCGGCGCGACCGAAGGCCAGCTGAGTGACCTGCGCGGGGATGCGGCCACGGCCACGCACGAGTCGGTGGTCACGGCCTATCGAGGGAAGTCCGGCGCCCCCTTCAGCATGGTCACCGCAATGGCCGCCGAATTGGCGGGTGTCGAGAAGGAGCGAGTGGAGCTCTGGCGCGATTTCGGCGATGTATTCGGCATCCTGTGGCAGCTGTTCAACGACCAGGAAGACATCCTGTCCGGCCGCAACGAGGACCTCCTGAACGGCACGGTGACGTATCTCCTGGCATGTTCCCTCGACGCGTCCGCCTCCCCCTCCGCCGAGCGAGTCCTGAGGCTGCACGCCGACGCGAGGAATTCCCATGACGCCCGAGCGGAACTCATCGACACCCTTCTGGCGCCGGACGTTCTTGGCCGGTACGAGGACGACATCAACAAGTTCCGCGGCGAAGCGCACCGCATTCTGGACGACCTGGGCGGCGACGAGCCCTACTTGTCGGTGATGCGGAATCTGGTGGACGACTCGTCCAGGATGCTTCTGCGTGCCGACCTCGCTCGCGAGGTCACCGTCGGCTGACCGAGACGACGGTCACCAGGGCGAAAGCGGCACCGAGAAGAAACACGGCGCAAAGGCGCCGACGCAGTGCGCGATACCTCGCCTCGTACTCGGCGCGCAATTCCCGGCCGCGCTGTGCGGTCCGTTCCCAGGAGTTGCGGGTGAGGGCCAGGTAGGTGTCCGCGAAGCGTTCTTCCGCCTCTTCGCGCTGGGTGTCCGTCAGCCAGGCCAGGGAATGGGTGAAACGAGCCGCTTCCGCTCGTCCCTCGACCTTGGTGGCCTCCATGAGCAGATGGCCCTCCAACTCGTTGATCAGTGCCCGTGGGGACGGCGGACGGTCGTCCATGGTCGTCATCGCAGTTCCTTCCGGGGCGTCTCCAGACGTGTGGCCGTGGCCGTGATCTCCGGGTGGTGCAGGTCGAAGGCGGGAGACTCGCTGCGGATGCGCGGCAGGGTGAGGAAGTTGTGGCGCGGCGGGGGACAGGAGGTCGCCCACTCCAGTGAGCGACCGTAGCCCCACGGGTCGTCGACCTCGACCTTCTCGCCGTACTTGGCGGTCTTCCAGATGTTGTAGAAGAACGGCAGGAGGGAACTGCCGAGAAGGAAGGAGAAGATGGTCGAGATGGTGTTGAGGGTGGTCAGGCCCTCCACCGCCAGATAGTCGGGGATACGGCGCTGCATTCCGTTCGCACCCAGCCAGTGCTGCACCAGGAACGTGCCGTGGAAGCCCACGAACAGCGTCCAGAAGGTGATCTTTCCGAGGCGCTCGTCGAGCATTTTTCCGGTGAACTTCGGCCACCAGAAGTGGAATCCGGAGAACATCGCGAACACGACCGTACCGAAGATCACGTAGTGGAAGTGTGCCACCACGAAGTACGAGTCCGAGACGGGAAAGTCCATCGGCGGCGAGGCGAGCATCACGCCGGTCAGACCACCGAAGACGAAGGTGATCAGAAAGCCGGTCGCCCAGAGCATCGGGGTCTCGAAACTCAAGGACCCCTTCCACATCGTTCCGATCCAGTTGAAGAACTTCACGCCTGTCGGCACGGCGATGAGGAACGTCATGAAGGAGAAGAACGGGAGCAGTACACCGCCGGTGACGTACATGTGGTGCGCCCACACGGTCACGGACAGACCGGCGATGGAGATCGTCGCGGCGATCAGGCCCATGTAGCCGAACATCGGCTTGCGGGAGAACACCGGGATGACTTCGGAGATGATGCCGAAGAACGGCAGGGCGATGATGTACACCTCTGGATGGCCGAAGAACCAGAACAGGTGCTGCCAGAGCAGGGCACCGCCGTTGGCCGCGTCGAAGACGTGGGCACCGAACTTGCGGTCCGCCTCCAGCGCGAACAGTGCGGCGGCCAGTACGGGGAAGGCCAGCAGCACCAGAACACCCGTGAGCAGCACGTTCCACACGAAGATCGGCATGCGGAACATCGTCATGCCGGGGGCGCGCATGCAGATGATGGTCGTGATGAAGTTGACCGAGCCGAGGATCGTGCCGAAGCCGGAGAAGGCCAGACCCATGATCCACATGTCGGCGCCGACACCCGGCGAGCGGACCGCGTCCGACAGCGGCGCGTACGCGAACCAGCCGAAGTCGGCCGCTCCTTGAGGCGTCAGGAACCCGCCCACGGCGATCAGCGAGCCGAGGAGATAGAGCCAGTACGCCAGCATGTTCAGCCGAGGGAACGCCACGTCGGGCGCGCCGATCTGCAGCGGCATGATCCAGTTCGCGAAACCGGCGAACAGCGGCGTCGCGAACATCAGCAGCATGATCGTGCCGTGCATCGTGAACGCCTGGTTGAACTGCTCGTTCGACATGATCTGCAACCCCGGCCGGGCGAGTTCGGCGCGCATCAGCAGCGCCATCACCCCGCCGACGCAGAAGAAGCCGAACGCCGTGACCAGATACAGCGTGCCGATCGTCTTGTGATCCGTGGTGGTCAGCCACTTCACCGCGGCGAGTCCAGGACGCCGCGCACGCGTGGGAAGGGCCCCGGGCGGCGTCGTGACTGTGGTGCTTTCCATGCCCCGCCTGTGTCCGGCGCCGGGCCCACCGTCACACTTGGGTGAAGCGACGAGCGTCACACCGACACCTGTGACGATCGCGTACCTGCCGGACACCTACGGACTATGAGCAACGACGAGACCTTCGCCGCTGCCTATCGCGAGCACTACTGGGCGGTCAGCCGCTATGTGGCGAGGCGACTGGACGGCCGGAGCAGTGATGTCGAGGAGGTGGTGGCGGAGGTCTTCACCGTCGCCTGGCGGCGCCGGTCCGACCTCCCGCCGTCCCCGCTTCCCTGGCTGTACGGGGTGGCACGCCACTGCCTGGCCAACGCCGTACGCGGCTACGGGCGCCGCCGCAGGCTCCTCGACCGGCTCGGCAACGACGAGAGCGCGCATGGCAGACAGGTCGTCGACAGCCCCGACTCCGCGTCGCCGGGCGACTGGGTGCACGAGGCGCTGGCCCGGCTCTCCCCGGCCGACCAGGAGGTACTGCGCCTCACCGCCTGGGAGGAGCTCGGCGTCGACGAGGTCGCCGTCGCCCTCGGCTGCGGCAGCCGTGCCGCGGCCATGCGCCTGCACCGCGCCCGCCGCCGGCTCAGAGCCGAGATCGACCGTATGCACATCACCGCGGCCGGCGGCCCCGCCCCGCCCCGCCGCGACACCCCGAAGGAGCACGGCCATGGCTGACGAACTCGACATCCTGCGCCGCGCCAACCCGGTGCCGTCCACCGACCCCGGCTTCCATGACCGCCCCCTCGACCAGCACGCGGAGCGCCGCCTCAACCAACTGCTGCACGGCGGACGGCGCAGCACGCGCCCCGGTCCGCCGCGCCGTTGGGTCTGGAGCGTCGGCGCCGCGGCCGCCGTCGGTGTCGTCGTCCTGACGCTCACGCTGTCGGGATCGACCACCACCCCCGCCGTGGCCGCACCCCGCCCGCTGATCGTCGAGGCGGGCTCCACCCCCGTACCTCTGGACCGGCTCGCCGACCGAGTGGCCGCGTCCGCCGGCTCGCAGCGGCTCGTCCAGGGCACCCATGTACAGACCTGGAGCATGGGCCTGACCTCCGGGCCCGGGGCACGGCCGCCGATCACCCTCCCCGAGGAGCGCGTGGTCCGCTGGAAGGCCGACGGCAGCCACACGGAACTCGTCGTGGCGACCGACCCCCGCCACCCGGGCAGGCCGGTCCTCACCGACGCCGACCCCGTCCCCCGCACGGTCGAGGACGGGCACGTCCTCAGCCGACAGACCTACCCGCCGAGCTGGAGCGACGCCCCGCCGGTGGCCCGGCCGCCGCACGACGCCCAGCGGCTGCGCGCCTACCTCGAGGAGATCGACCGCACCGAGACCATGGGCACATACCAACTTCTCGACGCGGTCGCCGAGTTGCTGAACAACTGGACGCTGGGCGCCCGTGAGGACGCCGCGCTCGTCCGTGTCCTCGCCGACGCGAAGGGCCTGCGCCCGGCCGGAGCGGTCACCGATCGGCTGGGCAGGCAGGGACAGGCGTACGTGTACGACGACACCGCGCACTCCGCGCGACGGATGCTGATCCTCGACCCGAGGAGCGGCGCCGTACTCGGGATCGAGGACACCGTCACCAAGGACGATCCCGAGTACGGCGTGAAGGCCGGGGACGTGATGTCGTACAGCGCGTGGATGCGCTGAGCGGACCCGAAGCCCTGTCAGCGAAGCCGAAAGGCTGTACGCAGGCTCGAAGCCCTGTGAGTGAAGCCGAAACGCTCTATCGGAGGCCGAGTTGGCGCTCGGCCCCGGTCACGGTCTGCTCCAGCAGGACCGCGATCGTTATCGGGCCGACACCGCCCGGCACCGGCGTGATCAGCCGGGCCCGCTCGCGGGCGGTGTCGAAGTCGACGTCGCCGACGTTCCCCGGGTTGTAGCCCGCGTCGATCACGACGGCTCCCGGCTTGATGTCCTCACCGCGGATCAGCCGGGGCCGGCCCACGGCGGCCACCACGATGTCCGCCTCGCGGACGACCGAGGAAAGACCGGTCGTCCGCGAGTGGCAGTAGGTCACCGTCGCGTCGCGGCCGAGCAGCAGCATCCCGACCGGCTTGCCGAGGATCGCGCTGCGCCCCACCACGACGGCGCGCCGGCCCGCCGGGTCGACGTCGTACTGGTCGAGGAGCCGCATGATGCCGCCCGGGGTGCAGGACACGAAGCCCGGCAGCCCGAAGCTCATCGCCGAGTACGAGCTGAGCGTCACCCCGTCGACGTCCTTCTCCGGCGCGATGGCCTCGAACGCCGCCCGCTCGTCGATGTGCGGCCCGACGGGGTGCTGGAGCAGGATGCCGTGCACGGTCGGGTCGCCCGACAGCGCCTTCAGTGTGTCGACCAGCTCGGCCGTGGTGGTGTCGGCGGGCAGGGCGACGTGCCGGGACTCGATGCCGGCTTTGCGGCTGCGGTTCTGCTTCATCCGGACGTAGGTGACCGAGGCGGGATCCTCGCCGACCAGCACCGTCGCGAGACACGGCGCCATCCCCGTGCGCCCGGTGAGTTCGGCCGCGCGCTTCGCGGTCTCCTCGACGATGCGGCGCGCGAGAGCCGCGCCGTCCATGAGCTGGGCCTGGGACATGAGCCACTCCTGAGCGTCGCTGACACAATCGCCCAGGCGCGCGGCAAAGACCCGTTCGTCAGGCCGCTCCCCGGTGGTACTCCACCTCAGCGCCAGTCACGGCCCGCGACCAGGGTAGCTCCTACGATCAGCTGCCCGACTCGGCGGCAGCGGGCGGCGCCGTCGGGTCGACCCCGGCCATGAACCCCCTGGCCTGTGCCTCGGTGGTCACGGCGCCGATGGCCCCGGCCCAGCGGGCGATCTCGCGGACCAGCGCGACGGCCCCGGCCTCGTCGCCCGTGTCGCGTGCCAGCACCGCCAGGAGCAGCTGCTGCGAGAGGGTGCCGGGGACGGTCCCGGCCCGGGCGCCGAGCTCGGTCGCCCTGCTCCATCGCTCCCTCGCCCGCGCGTGGTCACCGCGGTCGTGGTCGTGATCACCGAGGTGCCGCAGCGCTTCACGCGCGAGCAGGTCGTCACCGGAGTCGTGTGAGTCGCCCGCTTCACCTTCTTCGCCTGCCTCACCTGCCGCACCGGCGCGCAGCGCGGCTTCGTAGTGGCCGGGCGCGAGGTCCCGCTCGGCGAAGAGATTGTCGGCGACGAGGCCCAGATACATCTCGGACCAGCCCCGGCGCACGTCGTCCGGGGCCTGGTCGCGGAGCCGCTCGGCGTGCGTGCGGAGAGTGGCGAGCGCGTCCGGGTCCTTGCCGTCGGGACCGGCACGGAAGGCACCGTCGACGCGCACCTGCCCGAGGTAGCCGTGGCGCAGTCGATGGAAGTCCAGGTCCCAGCGGATGTCGGGGTGCGTCTCATCGGCGGGTTTCCCGGCGAGGCTCTCGATAAGCACCTCGACGAGCTCCTCGGCGGCGGCGAGCCGTGGCCCCGCGAGGGCGGTCCCGCCGAACCAGTCGCTCTCCAGGGCGACTTCGGCGGCGGCCACGGCGAGGCGTGCACGGGCTCGCGGATCGGTCGCCTCGGCCGAGTCGAGCAGACGCGTGGCGCGCTCCCAGCGACCGCCGATCCTCAACTCCCTTGCAACGGCGATGAGTTCGTCGAGCGGCACGACCGTACGAAGGGTACTTGCGGTGTTCGTCATGGCAGGAAAAGTAGTAATCAGAAAAACTATCCACAAGAAAACCATCTACGGAGGGGCGCATGGAAGATGTGAGGGCGGGAGACGTGAAGGCGGGAGACCTGAAGGCGGAGGAGGCGAAGGCCGCGCGGGGGCAGGCTTCGGCGGCGGACTCGGTCGACCGGCACGTCGCGATCTGGGTGAAGGAACTCGACTGGGTGGATCCGGTCAAGGAGGAGATCTTCGTCCGGCTCGCGATCCTGGCCCGGCACGCGGCCCAGGCCCGTCGGGACGTGCTCGACTCCGACGGGCTGCAGCACTGGCAGTTCAAAGTGCTGCTGATGCTGCGCAGACTCGGCCCGCCCTACGCGGCGAGCCCCTCGCAGCTCGCCGACATGCTCGGGCTGACCCGCGGCGCCCTGTCGGCGCGGCTCGGTCCACTGGAGGAGGCGGGGCTGATCGCCCGTACCCACCACACGGCCGACCGGCGTCGTGTGGAGGTGCGGATCACCGACGCCGGATACGCCGCGTTCGAACAGCACGCGGTGTCGGAGGACCGGGGTGAGAACGCGCTGCTCGCAGTACTGACCCCAGCAGAGAAGCGGACGCTCGCAGACCTGCTGCGGAAACTGGTCGGGGCAGCCGAGGCCGCCCCGAGCGCGAGCGACCCATCGCGGCCTTCGCCGAGAAGGTCCAGGTCAGGCGAGAGTTGATCTGGACCTTCGGCCAGTTCCGTCCTACTCGTCCCATGCCTGCAGCAGCGTGTGTTCGACGATCTTGCCGTCGCGCAGCGAGACCATCGAGCTGGCCAGTACCCGCACGCCGTCCGGGTACTGGCAGGACTCGGTGAACGCGACATGGTCGCCCTGGACGACACACTCTTCCAACTTGTGGGTCATGTCGCGGCTGTAGACATCGTTGAGCATCTCGGCGATCTCGCCGCGACCGTGTTTGATCATCGGGTGGCTTGGCTGGGTGTTGCGGTCGACGATCGTCATTTCCGCGTCGTCCGCGTAGAGCGACAGGAGATCCGCCGCATTCTGTCCTTCTATGCCCCGGCGTAGCGCTTCGGTGTCGAAGGCGGGGCCTGCCATGGTGCCCATGTCGACCTCCTTGGAAGGCCGCGGTCCGGCAAGGAGGGGACCGCGAAGGGCCTCTCTACCGAGCGTCCTCCGCCCCGTGGCCCACGGCAAGCCCAGCCGGTGCGATGCGCCTCTCGGGTGAGGAGCGGGGGACGGCCGTGACCGCGCGCCGTCCGGGGCCGTTGCTGCAAGCATGATCTCAACACGACGTATGGTCGCCGCCGTTGGTCTCGCTGTCGGTGTCACGGGCCTTGCCGCGCCGATGGCGTCCGCGGCCGCCGCCGCGGCCCCGGACGCGGGGAAGCTGAACCCGATCACCCAGCTCGACGCGCTCGCCGTCAGCGACATCCCCGCGGAGCACCAGGCCGACATCCCGCGGATCCCCGACCAACTGGCCGGACTCAACCGCCTGAACGACCTCAATCAGTTGCACCAGGTCACCGACCTGGTCGCCCCCGTCACCGGACTCCTCCCGGGCCTCCAGACCTAGGGCCTGTCGATTGGATCAGGCCAGGGCCTGTCCACCAGTGTCTGCCCGCGTCCGCCCCCGGCATCCCGTGCCGGGGGCAGACGCGTATGTCGTGGCCGAGTGAAGGAAACTTCGTACGGAGAACGCGCGACGATCCGCTCTCCTCAGCCCGCCGTCGCGAGGAACTGGGTCGCGGCCAGCTCCGCGTAGAGCGGGTCCCCGGCCACCAGTTCCCGGTGGGTGCCCACGGCGCGGACGCGGCCCGCGTCCATGACGACGATACGGTCGGCCATCGTCACGGTGGACAGCCGGTGCGCGACCACCAGGACCGTGGTCGTACGGGCCACATCGGCGACCGTGTCGCGCAGCGCGGCCTCGTTCACCGCGTCGAGCTGTGAGGTCGCCTCGTCCAGGAGCAGCAGGCGGGGGTGGCGCAGCAGCGCGCGGGCGATCGCGACCCGCTGGCGTTCGCCGCCGGAGAGCTTGGTGCCGCGGTGCCCGACGAGCGTGTCCAGGCCGCGCGGCAGCCGGGCGACCAGCCCGTCGAGCCGGGTCGTCTTCAGCACACGCGTGACATCGGCGTCGTCGGCCTCCGGGTTGCCCAGCAGCAGGTTGTCCCGCAGAGAGCCGGACAGGACCGGGGCGTCCTGCTCCACGTACCCGATGGCCGACCGGAGCCGGGGCAGGTCCCACTCCTCCAGGGGGCGGCCGTCGACCGTGATGACGCCCGCCTCGGGGTCGTAGAACCGCTCGATCAGCGAGAACACGGTGGTCTTGCCGGCGCCGGAGGGGCCGACGAAGGCGGTCATGCCGCGGGCCGGGACGGCGAAGGTCACGCCGTGGTGGACGTACGGCAGGTCGTCGGCGTACCGGAAGCGGACGTCGTCGAAGGCGAGCGCGGCCGGTGCGGAGCCGGGGGCCGGCAGCGGCGCCGGCAGGGCGTCCGGTTCGGCGGGCAGCCGCAGCGCCTCCTGGATGCGGGCGAGCGCGGCGGCGCCCGTCTGGTACTGGGTGATCGCGCCGACGACCTGCTGGATCGGCGACATCAGATAGAAGACGTAGAGGAGGAAGGCGACCAGCGTGCCGACTCCGATCGCGCCGGTCGCGACCCGCGCGCCGCCCACCGCGAGGACCGTGATGAAGGCGATCTGCATCGCGAGACCGGCCGTGTTGCCCGCGGCCGCCGACCACTTGGCGGCCCGTACGCTCTGCCGCCAGGACTCCTCGGCCGCCGCGTGGATGGTCTGCTCCTCCCGGTGCTCGGCACCCGATGCCTTGACCGTGCGCAGCGCGCCGAGGATCCGCTCCAGCGAGGCGCCCATCACGCCGACGGCGTCCTGCGCCTGCTTGCTGGCCCGGTTGATGCGCGGCACGATCACGCCGAGCACCGTGCCCGCGCACAGGATCACCCCCAGGGTGACGCCGAGCAGCACCACGTCGACCAGGCCCATCATCACCACCGTCGCCACCAGGGTGAGACCGCCGGTGCCGATGCCCACGAGCGAATCGGTGGTGACCTCGCGCAGCAGCGTGGTGTCGGAGGTGATACGGGCCATCAGGTCGCCCGGCTCGCTGCGGTCCACGGCCGGTATCCGCAGCCGCAGCAGATATGACGACAGGGCGCGCCGCGCGCCGAGCACCACCGACTCGGCGGTGCGCCGCAGTACGTACGAACCCATCGCCCCCACCGCGGCGTTGGTGACCACCAGCGCCGCCATACCGATGAGCGCCCGCCCGATGGACCGGTCGTGCGAAAGGTCGTCGATGAGCCCCCGCGCCACCAGCGGCAGCACCAGACCGGTGGCGCCGGTCGTCAGCGCCAGCAGCGCGCCCGCCAGCAGCGCCCATCGATGCGGTCGTACGTACCCGAGAAGCAGCCGCCAGGCGGGCGGTCCGGCGTGCGGCTCTGCGATGCTCACGGTGCTCCTAGCGGGAGTTCGGTGCGGAGCATTCAGGCTACGTCGGCGCGGCCCCCGGAGGGGAACGGGGCACCCGCCGCGCGGGGAGAGCCGGTCGCGGACAATGGCGAGCGTCGGCGGGTCTCGCCCCGTCCGGAAGACGGTCGTCGAACATGTGGACCGGTACCCCGCCCGGGCCCAGTTCGAGGTGTGTGTCAGGGGCGGCCCCGCCTGCCTCACCAGTGGCGCAGTCCTGTGCGGGAGCCCGGGTCCGAGCGTTCAGGGAGCGTATCTCCAACACCTTTCCCGAATCCTTACCGGTCCTCCCCCGTTGACACCCCGCGCCCTCCCTCCTAGGGTCACGCCTACGTTCCGAACGTGTGACGACATTTCGAACGGTTGGAAGGCAACTGCCCTGTGCATCACCGGAGTTGGAACACACGTGGACGTAACCCCGCGGCGCGGCCTGACGTGCGTTCAGGTGTACTCCGGCAGAGGGGTCACGCGAATCGGCAAGACCCGGACGCCTGGGCAACGACGCGCCGATCGGCAATCCGCGAGGCATCGAGGCTCTTGAGTCCCAACTCCACAATGTTGCGGAGAACCTGACTGTCGGTCACCTCGTCACGGAATGCTGGTGGCTCACTCCCGTGGAGATGCGCACCAAAGAACCCCGACGACCTCGGCGGCTGTGTGCGCATCCGCAAGGTCGCCGAGCTGATCCGCCGCGGCGCACCCTCTACCTGAAGTTCGGGCCGTCCAGGGCGCCCGCGATCCACCCGTACGGCACCCCTACGCGGGGCCCTGAGCCTGGACGCGGCACGGCCGACTCGCGCTCGACCTGCTCGTCGGCCGCCCGGCTCGCTCCACCGTCGCCTCCTCACACACATCTGATACGCCGTCACCTTTCTCAACGACGAGAAGAACAAGGAACGATCACCATGCGCAATCGCAGAGCCGCCCTCGCCGCCATCGCCGGAACTGCCTCCGTCGCCCTCACCATGTCCGCCTGCGGCGGCCAGAACAGCACGGGCAGCTCCAAGGGCGGCACCATCGGCATCGCCATGCCGACCCAGGCCTCCGAGCGCTGGATCACCGACGGCAAGAGCGTCGTCAAGGACCTGCAGTCCAATGGGTACAAGACCAAGCTGGTCTACGGCGAGAACGACCCGGCAACCCAGGTCTCGCAGATCGAGAACCTGATCACGCAGGGCGTCAGCGCACTGATCATCGCGGCCATCGACAACAAGTCGCTGAACAAAGTGCTCCAGCAGGCCGCCGACGCGAAGATCCCGGTGATCTCCTACGACCGGCTCATCCTCGGCACCAAGAACGTCACCTACTACGCCTCCTTCGACAACGAGCAGGTCGGCCGGCTCCAGGCCCGCTACATCATCGACCAGCTCGGCCTGGAGCACGGCAAGGGCCCGTTCAACATCGAGCTGTTCGCCGGCTCCAGCGACGACAACAACACCAAGTACTTCTTCGCCGGCGCGTTGCACCTCCTGCAGCCGTTCCTGGACAGCAAGCAGCTGGTCGTCCAGTCCGGTCAGACCGAGCTCAACCAGGTCACCACCCTGCGCTGGGACGGCGCCACCGCGCAGAAGCGCATGAACAACATCCTCACCACGTCGTACAAGACCAGGAAGGTCGACGCGGTCCTGTCGCCCTACGACGGCATCTCCATCGGCGTCCTGGCAGCGCTGAGGTCGGACGACTACGGCTCCCTCAGCAAGCCCCTGCCGGTCATCACGGGGCAGGACGCCGAACTCGCCTCGGTCAAGTCGATCATTGCGGGTCAGCAGTCGCAGACTGTCTACAAGGACAGCCGCCTGCTCGCCGACGTCGCCGCGAACATGGTCGACGACGTGCTCAACAAGAGGAAGCCGCAGCTCAACGACACCAGGACCTATGACAACGGCGCCAAGGTGGTGCCCGCCTACCTGCTGCAGCCCATCAGCGTCGACAAGACCAACTACGACAGTGTTCTGGTCGCGGGCGGCTACTACAGCGACGCCGAGCTCAAGTAGCCGCACGACCGATGCATCTCGAAGCGGTCCGGGGCGAGCCGCTCTCTAGCCCCAATGGGGTTGCCTCAGGGCGAGGGCGGCGCGGTGGGCGGCCGGGGCGCGGACCAAGGAGTGGGAGAAACCGAGGCCCACGACGACATCGGCGAGTCGTGCCTCCAACATTGTCCGGTGTTCTTCGAGCCGGTCCAGACGGAGGAGGAACACCAGAACGCAGGCGGCTGCCATGAGTGTCTCGTGATGCGTCGGCCCCCAGGCTGCGGTCCGCCTCGGCCGGCGCCGCCTCGGCGGCCGCGAGCGCGAGGGAGATGTGGTCCCGTGCCTCGTGGACGAGAGCGACGCGGTACTGCGCGGAGACGACGACGGGATGCCCGCTGCCGAGCGTGCGCCTGCCCCTCTCGATCGCTTCCAGGAACGCCGCCCCGTCCTCCTCCAACCGGCCCTGGTCGCGCAACAGCGTGGCGCGCTCGACGAGGGCCGCCACCGTGTGGGAGCGCGCCGACAGTGCGCTCACCGCGGCCGTCGCCGAAGAGGGCCGGCGGCTGGCCCGCGACCGCTTGCTCGGTACGGCACCCCCCGAGCGCTTTCCCGCTGTGCGCCGTCTGAGATCCCGGCGAGCAGCGGTCTCGGAGAACCGGCCCGATCAGCCGACCTGGCTGGCTCAGCGGATGGACGGCGCGGCGGAGCGCGTCCGGCAGCGCTGCTCACTCGACCTCGCGGCGGCCTGTCCACCTGAGCGGCCACTGTCTTGGGGCGATCGTGGTGGCACGGGTCGCAGCCGAGAACCCGGACCTCGTATACCGGTTGGTTCTGTCCGGTGGTCCTGGGATCGCACCCGGCAAGACGTCACCACGGCGGCTTCGACTCGAACGGCATAGCCCCGGCGCCGGCTGGTCCGCGCGATCTCCGACCTTCCCGGTCGCGCCGGGTGGATCGACATGCTGGGTGCTCTCGAAACAAGTGACCTCTCCGGCGCGCTTGCGCAGATCGCCGCACCCACGCTTGTGCTGTGCGGGCAGCGGGATCGCACCAGCCTGCCGGACGCTCGACGGACCGCAGCGGCCATCCCGGGGGCCCGGCTGTTCGTGGTTCCGCATGCCGGGCATCTGCTGCCCACGGGGGCGCCGCATGCGTTCGATGCGTTCGATGCGTTCGATGCGTTCGTGCGGGGATTCCTTGCCCCCGGACACCAGCAGACGCATTGAGGGTGTCACGGCCCGATGCCGCTCCATCATGCGGTTCTGAGTGATCGTCCGCCCCCCGCGGATGCCCTTCTCGCCGGGCCACTCGGCATCCGGCCCGCCGCCGGGTCGTCCTGGGTGGAGCAGGGCCGTCCCGAGCGGCATCCCGCGACCTGCCACCGCACCCACGGTGTGCACTACTTCCACGGCTGCCGCTCGGTCGGCGTTGACGCCGTAGGGAATCCGCTGGGGCGGCATACCCGCGCCGACGGACTTGGCAGTCTCCCGTCGGCTCGGGACTCGACCGGGCTGATGTCGGCTCATGCCGTGACCCCGGCGCCGTAGCGCAGGCCGTCGCAGAGGAGTGCGGTGATGCGTACCGCGTCGTCTCGCCAGCCCTCGGTGGCGGGCATTCCGCAGATGCCGCCCAGCGCACGCAAGACCGTCCTCCCGCGGACGCCGCCGAGCTGGAGCCCGAAAGCTCGTTCTGGCACCGGAAGCTCGGCGACACGATCGAGAAGACGGCAACCCACCACTTCCTGCGGATCGACGGATCCCCGGTGTTCGTGATCCAGCGGGCGCCGGAGCACGTCCCGCCGCAATGGCCGGACGGCCGCTCCCAGCAGATGCACGTCGATCTGAGGCGCACGATGAATCTGCTCGCCTTCCTCGACGGGCGGGCAGTTCGGTGAGCGCGCCTGCGGCTCGGCGGAGGCTGTGAACACGAAGGGGGCATGGACCACCCTGTCCATGCCCCCTGCGCAGGGCGGCTTACGGTGCGTCCACCACCGTGCCCGTCAGCACGGGACGGTCGGGAAGCGGTTCGGCGTTGTCGTCGGTCAGCGCGAGGCGTACCGACTCGGCCGGCTCGGTCAGCTGGTCCGTCACCGTCGGCACGGCGAAGTCGGCGGTGGTGGTCCCGGCCGGGATTTCCGTCCACACCCACAGGTTCGCCCGGGAGAGTGCGCGCTCCGGGTCGGGGAGCTCACCGGCGTGGTCCATCAGCCACTGCGGGTCCACGTCCTTGGTGGACAACTCGGCGCCCTCGGTGACCGGAAGCACCCGGAGCGGCTGCGAGATGTCCACGCCGGCGGGCTCGGAGAGGGTGATCCGCCACTTCAGCGTGCCTCCCTCGGTCACCCGGTCCGTGACCGGCGTCAGGGTGACCGAGGGCGCGGGGTCGTCGTTCACCGCGGTGACCCCGCCCCGGTACGAGCCGATGACGGCGCCGTGCACGGCCTTCGCGACGACGTCGTACTGCTCGTCGTAGCCGAAGCGCGTGTCCCCCTTCACCTCCACGGGCACATCGATGGGGTCGCTGCCCGGTCGTACCGTGACCAGCTTGTCCTTGGCCTGTCCGGTGTCCGGGTCGAGGACGGAGAAGCGGACCTTGCCGCTGCCGTGCCCGGAGACCTGGACGGGGACGTGATAAGTGAGAGTGCCCGAGTCGCCCTCCTTGACGGTGAGTCGGCCGATGTCGACGCGCGGCAGCGTCGCGGCCCTGGCCGCCGGGGTACCGGGGGCCCAGCCCCAGGCATCCATGAGCCAGGCCTGTCCTGACTGTGAACGCGGGGTCAGTTCAAGGGACTTGACGTGCCTCAGGTCGAGGCCGACGCGGGAGGCCGCGGTCAGCGGGACGCGCAGCTCGCGCGCCCAGTAGGAGGCGGTGCGCTCGGTGCCCGGCAGCCCGTCGGCCTGGACCCGGCCGAGCTCGGCCCGGCGGCCGTTGGAGTCGGTGACGGCCACGTCCAGCTCGGTGCCGGTCGTGTTCGGCGGCACGAACACGCGCAGCGCCAGGCTCTTGGCGCCGGCGAGGGACACCGGAGCGGCGGGGCGGACCTTGGTCGCCGCGCCCGGCGCCGACCACTTGAGCGCGACCGCGCCGCGGCCGGCCTCTTTCTCCGTCCACCACCGCGCGAAGTGCGGCGACCTTCCCACGGTGTCGGGGCCGAGGCATGCCACGCCCGGGTCGGGGTCGAGCGCCGAGCACAGCCTGCCGCCGGTCACCTTCACCGGGGCGTCGGGCAGGAAGCCGCCCGTGCGGCGGGCGCCGACCGCGTGGGTCAGCACGCGGGCCGGGTCGGCCGAGGGGGCGCGCCGGCCCGAGCCGTCGAGCAGCGGTCGTACCCGGTCGTCGTCGGCGACGAACAGCCGAGCCGCGGCGGCGATGTAGGTCGCGCCCGCCTGGTGCTGCTGGTCGGCGGTCAGCCGAGTGCGGGTGCCCGTGGAGCACACAGGGTCGGGCTGCTGTTCCGGGGCGTCCCAGAAGTCGTCGGAGGAGGGTGCCTCGGACTTGCCCGGCGTCCACTCGGTGTTGAAGAAGTTGTGGTTGGCGCCGACCACGTAGACGGCGCTGTGCAGTGCCGTGCCCCGGCTGATCCCGCGCGTCCCGTCGACGTACACCTCGCCCTGGAGGTCGGAGACGTCGCCGTCGCAGCCGGGGAGGATCGTCGTGGACGGCACGTCGGCCACCGGATTCTGGCCGAAGATCGTAGGTCCGATGAGGACGGTCCCGCGGATCTTCCAGCGCACCGGGCCTCGGTAGCCGTCCTGCGCGGCGGGCGGTGGGTAGAGACTGTCCATGGCGGCCCGGTTGACGCCCTCGCCGCCGCGCGAGTGGCCGACCAGCAGGACGCGGGACAGGTCGGCCTCGGCCGCGTCGGGCACGGCCGCCGGGGCGGTGCCCGGGTGGGCGGCCCAGCCGGCCCACTTGGCGAGGTGCTGCCGCACCAGCGAGGAGCGCGCCTGCGCACCGCCGTCCTCGACCTCCCCGTCCTGGCCGTTGATGCCGTTCGCCGAGATCGACACCGTCACATAGCCCTGGGAGGCCAGCAGTTTCTGGTCCTTCAGGTAGCCCTTGTTGCTCGGGATCGGCTGGGTGCCGGCCGAGCAGGGCCACTCAAGGGTCACGTCGTCCTCGGACCCGCCCGGCTTGAAGCAGGTGGCGTGGCGGCCGTGGAGGAACAGTGCGAGCGGTCGCTTGCCGGTGGCGCCGGCGGGCGCGACGACGACGGCCTGCATCTCGACCGGCTGGGCGAAGCCGGGCAGCTTCACCGGGTCGAGGTGGTACTCGCCGGTGACCGTGCGGTACCCGCCCGGCCTGCCCGGGTCCACCGAGTTCGCCGGGAGTGGCGCCGGGGGCTGCGCGGCCTTCAGGGAGTTCTTCGGCTTCTTGCCGGTGGTGTCGGCGGGCGCGTCCAACCGGCGCCCGGACGCCAGGACTTGAAGGTCCCTCAGCGGGGTGGCTCCGTGGAGAGCGAGCCGGAAGGTGTGGCCGTCCTTGGCCGCCTTCGGTAAACCGAGGAGTCGGCCGGCCGCGTGGAACTCGACGCGGGCGTCGCCCACGGGCACGGCCCTGTCCGACCGCCAGACCAGCTCACGTGCGACGCCCTCCCCGGTGACGTGCCAGCCCGGCGGCAGCGTGCTGTCCGCCTTCTCCGTCAACGGCTGTGCCTGGGACGGATGTTGGGCCTGGGCCAGTCCCGGTGAGCCCGCCAGGGCCGCGAGCACGGCCACGGCGGTGACCGCTATTCGCCGGGTACGGTTCAAGGATCCCCTCCTTACACTTCGAGCGCGGGCGTCCCGTCGGTGCCGGGAGCCCCTCGCGCCTCGAAGGAAGCGAAACGGGACCTGTGGGTTGCCTGTGCCATGGAAGTGTGCCCGCGCAGGGCAAGAATCGGGTCACCGGGGACTCCCCGCGCGGACACCGGGGAAAGGCTCTCACCGCGGGCCGAACTCCCACCCTCCCTAGGTCCTGTCGTCACATTCCCGTCTGCCCCGCGACGCCATGCACGCGCCCCCAAGTTCTCGGCTTCGCTCGAACAGGGAGGGACCCCCTTCACCGCACCGGGCACAGACCCAAGTACGTCCAGTACGAGGGCCTTCGCCTGGCACGCCGAGAGCAGGCTCCCCCGAGCTCTCGACTCCGCTCGAGCAGGGGGGACCCCCATGACGCCGCAGGGCCCGCCCTCCGGGCGGACGACGGGAATGTGACGACGACCTAGGCCGCGCGGTCGATGAGGCGATGTCAGTCCGCGCTGGTATGCCGTCACGGCCTTGAGCGGACCCCGCCCAGCGTCACATAGCCCTCGCCGGGGCCCGGCGGCCGGTTCCAGGGACGGGTCCGGAAGCTGTGGAGGCGTCCGCGTCCGAGGGCGAACCGGGGGAGCCGGACGCCGAACTCGGCGGCAAGGGCCTCCAGGGCACGGCGCTCGCCCAGCCGTTCGGCGTGCGGGTCGTCCTGCGGGAAGAGACGGTCCGGGTCCAGGGCGGCCGGCACGGACCCCCGTCTGCCGACCGAGGTCCCCCGGACGGTGAACGCGTACCGCTCCTCGCCGTTCTCCGAGACGGACAGATGGAAGACACCGGGACGGAGGGGGCCGGGCGGCTCGCTCCACACCGTCACCGCACGGGTGCCCCGGGAAGCGGCGACGCCCGGGGAGACGAACCGCTGCTCGTCGAACCTCCCGCCCGGCGCCGCCTCGAAGGCGAAGCTCCAGCCGGGGCCCGCCCGGCCGACGGCGGCCAGCGCCTCGTCCTCCCATGTCACAGCCCGGTCGCCGGGAAAGCGCGTGCGCGAGTTCCACAAGGTCGTCGGCGCGTTCAGCACGGCGTCGTCGGGGGTGCCGATACGGCCGGGCAGCTCGGCCGGCGCCACCGACTCCACGAGGACGAAGCGGTACGACGTCAGGAAGTTGCCGGGAGCCCCTTCCGCCAGCCACGCCAGGCCCGGCGGGTCCAGGTCGGCCGCGGGAGCCGGCGCGTCGCCCCACTGTCCGGCCCGGGGCGTGGCCAGCAGTTCCCGGCCCCGCTCCGGGGTGATCAGGGGGCCAAGGAGCGGGTCGGCGCACAGGCCGACCGGCGCCAGGTGCTCGGGGCCGACCGGCCGCCACTCGGGCAGTGCGGCGCGCAGGGTGCGCCAGGCCGTGTCCCCGTCGCCCCAGCGCGCCAGCTCCCGAGCCTCCTCCACGGCACGGCCGAAGGGGCCTTCGGCGGTGTAGCGGAAGGTGCCGTCCCCCACCTGCCGCAGGATCTCGTCCGTCGCCTCGCGCACCTCGTCGCAGGCGCCCCCCAGGTGGCGGGCCGACGACGGGCGGTCCTGGTGATGCCACACGTCCTCGGCCGCCAGCACGGCCAGAAACTCCGGCGCGTACAGCGGGTCGGCCGTGAGCCCGTAGAAGGACACCATGTACGTCTCCCCGAGCAGCCGGCGGATCTGGTCGCGCAGCCCTGTCGCCCGGGGCCTGCCGTACTCGATCGCCTCTGCCAGCGACGCCGAGGCCCGCTCGTACCGCCCGCCCAGCGCGTCCAACCGCGCGGCCTCGACGGACGCGTCCAGAGCCCTCGTCGTCGCGTTGACGAACTCCGCCCCCGCATCCTTCGAGCGGCTCACCTGCAGGCTGTGAAACTCCCGGTACATCGCCTCCATGAACGCGCGGAACGACGCGTACCGTTCCGGAGGACTCGCACGCCACGACGCGTAGCAGTACACGGCCCACTCACCGGCGTCGTCCACGTCCCCCGGGTCCAGCAGCACGTAGACCGCGTCCGACTCCACGTCCAGCTCCAGCGCCCGCCCCCACATCCCGGCGAGCACCACGTCCTCGGGCGTGGGGTCGTCGTCCAGATCCCCGGGAAAGTACTCCGCCAGGCCCGCCGCGTCCTCGTGCCGGCGCACCGCGTCGGTACCGGCGAGCAGCCAGACGAAGCCGCCCGCATGCCGCCAGCCGTCGCTCACCGCCAGAAACGTCCGGTACGAGGGCGGCAGCCGGTGCCCGAGCCGCTCCTCCAGGGCGCGGATGCGCTCCTCGGACGCGGGCGGGAACCCCAGCCGGCGCGTACGCAGAGGCTCCTCGTCCCGCACGGGTCGCTCGCCCGCCGCTGCGCCGGGGTCTTGTGCGTCTGCCCATTCCTGGCTCCAGCGCGCCAGGAAGGACCGCCAGTCGGCCACGATGTCCGTCATGTCGGCGATCCTGCCAGCCGCCACTGACAACGCCCCTGCGACGTCAGGCAGTTCGGGTCCGCAGCGCAGACCTCGGGCCTGCAGCGCCGGAGGACCGGGTCCGGCATGAGCGGGTGCCTCGGGTGCGACGGATGTCAGGCGCCGATGATCAGGGTGAGTCCGTAGACGGCGACCGCCAGGCACGCGCCGAAGCACAGCACCGCTGCCGCGGTGGCCGTCCGGTTGGCGCCGTGGGCGCGTTCTCCGCCTCCGCCTCCGTCGTCGCCACGGGGCCAGGCGGCGATTCCGAGGGAGAACAGCACGACCGTGAGCAGCGTGATCCCGAGGCTCACACCGCACACGCCGGCGAGGGTGCCCCACTGGATGTCCATCGCCGCTTCTCCTTTCGCTGTCGGCCGGGAACGGCTCTCGCTCTCGGCCGGGACGGCCGGCCGGCTCTCACGCCGCAGGCTGTTCCACGCGCTCGGACGGCCGGGCGGGCAGTTCGTTGACGTTGTCCGGGGTCACAGGGCGGTGGCGCGACAGCGCCCAGAACCCGGCCGCCGCCGCGGCCGCGACGGCTGCCACCAGGGACACGCCCGCGGTGCCGTGACCGGCGGTCCAGGCCGCCGCGCCGCCGACGGCCGCCGCCGCGGGCAGCGTGAGCAGCCAGGACAGCGCGATGCGCCCGGCCACGCCCCACCGCACCTGGGCCAGCTTGCGGCCCAGGCCCGCGCCCAGGATGCTGCCGGTGCACACCTGCGTGGTCGACAGGGGGAATCCCATGTGGGACGAGGCGAGAATCACGGCCGTCGCGCTGGTCTCGGCCGCGAAGCCCTGAGGGGCCTCGATGTCGGTGAGCCCCTTGCCCATGGTGCGGATGATTCGCCACCCGCCCGTGTACGTCCCCAGCGCGATCGCCATTCCGGAGATGAGTACCACCCACCACGGCGGCCCGGAGTCGTGGGCGAGCGCCCCGGTGGAGATGAGAGCCAGGGTGATGACACCCATGGTCTTCTGCGCGTCGTTGGTGCCGTGGGCCAGCGCCACCAGCGACGCCGAACCGACCTGCCCCCGGCGGAATCCGCGCCGCGCCTGGTCGGGGTCCGTCCGCCGGGTGATGACGTACGCGAAGTAGGTCGCCAGCAGGGCCACGACACAGGCGACGAGCGGCGAGACGACTGCGGGGATCAGGATCTTCTCGACGATCGCTCCGAACTGCACCGCGGATGCGCCGGCGCCGACCCACACCGCGCCGATCAGCCCGCCGAACAGCGCGTGCGACGAACTTGACGGCAGCCCGGCGAGCCAGGTCAGCAGGTTCCACAGGAGAGCGCCGACCAGCCCGGCGAAGATCATCACCAGGGACACCTTGGCGTCGTCGACGATGCCGCCGGAGATGGTTTTGGCAACCTCCGTGGACAGGAACGCGCCCGCCAGATTCAGCGCTCCCGCGACGGCGACGGCCACCCGCGGTCTCAGGGCCCCGGTGGCGATCGACGTCGCCATCGAGTTGGCCGTGTCGTGGAACCCGTTGGTGAAGTCGAAGGCCAGGGCCGTCAGGACGACCACGACGAGGAGGAACGAGACGGTACCCACTGGGGGACCTCCGAAGACAGGACGGCCCCCGCGTCCGCCGTGCCGTCCCCCGCCCGGACGTCTTCAACGCTAGGCGGCTCCTCCCGGGCCCGCGACCGGGGGCTCGGCTCCTGTGCCGGGCTCGGCTCATGTCGGGCCCCGTCTGCCACTCCGACGCCGTCGGCGCGGGCCCGGCCGTGCTCGCCGCCTGCCACGAACGGGTCGCCGTCAAGCCGTACGCGCACCGCTCCGTTTCGCGGTCCGTCGCGGACGAACTCCGCGTGGGCCGGGGCCTCGGCCCCGTCGCTGTTCCCAATGGGGTGGCGTGCGAAGGGGTCGCGACCACCGATCCCGCGGCCCGCGCTGTCCGGCGCACCCGCCTCGGCCCGTATGTCCTGACCGTCGGCCGGATCGGCCGACGGCGGCGCGCACCGCCTCGTTCGAGGCGAAAGCGTGGCCGAGCGCGGTGGCGAAGGCCTCCTTGAGGGAGGGCCGGCCGCCCGCCACACCTGGACCGGGGCAGCCGCACGCCACCTGGCGTTCTCCCGGTCGGTTACCGGCGGGTCACACCGTAGGGTCGGTTGACGAACGTCGATCTACGGAAGGGTTCACCACCATGGCGCAGGAAGTACGTGGCGTGATCGCCCCGGGCAAGAACGAGCCGGTGCGCGTCGAGACCATCGTCGTGCCGGATCCTGGGCCGGGAGAGGCCGTGGTGAAGATCCAGGCATGCGGGGTCTGCCACACCGACCTGCACTACAAGCAGGGCGGCATCAACGACGACTTCCCCTTCCTTCTCGGCCACGAGGCGGCCGGGATCGTGGAGTCGGTCGGCGACGACGTCACGGACGTGGCTCCCGGCGACTTCGTCGTGCTCAACTGGCGTGCGGTGTGCGGGCAGTGCCGGGCCTGTCTGCGCGGGCGCCCCTGGTACTGCTTCAACACGCACAACGCCAAGCAGAAGATGACGCTCAAGGACGGCACCGAACTGTCCCCGGCCCTGGGGATCGGCGCCTTCGCGGAGAAGACCCTGGTCGCCGCCGGACAGTGCACCAAGGTGGACCCCGCGGTCTCCCCGGCGGTCGCCGGGCTGCTCGGCTGCGGGGTGATGGCGGGCATCGGCGCCGCCATCAACACCGGCAACGTCGGCCGCGGCGACTCCGTCGCCGTCATCGGCTGCGGTGGCGTCGGCAACGCGGCGATCGCCGGAGCCCGGCTGGCCGGCGCCGCGAAGATCATCGCCGTCGACATCGACGACCGGAAGCTCACCACCGCCTCGAAGCTCGGCGCGACCCACACCGTCAACTCCACCTCGACCGACCCCGTCGAGGCGATCCAGGGACTCACCGGCGGCTTCGGCGCCGACGTCGTCATCGACGCGGTCGGCCGCCCGGAGACGTACAAGCAGGCCTTCTACGCCCGCGACCTCGCCGGCACGGTCGTCCTCGTCGGCGTACCCACCCCCGAGATGAAGCTCGAACTGCCGCTCCTCGACGTCTTCGGACGCGGCGGCGCCCTCAAATCGTCCTGGTACGGCGACTGCCTGCCTTCCCGTGACTTCCCGATGCTCATCGACCTGCACCTCCAGGGGCGGCTGGACCTGGACGCGTTCGTGAGCGAGACGATCGCCCTCGACGGGATCGAGGCCGCCTTCGAGCGGATGCACCACGGTGACGTGCTGCGTTCGGTGGTGGTGCTGTGATGAGCGCCCGGATCGAGCACCTTGTCACCTCGGGCACGTTCTCGCTCGACGGCGGCACCTGGGACGTCGAGAACAACGTGTGGATCGTCGGCGACGACCACGAGGCGATCGTCATCGACGCCGCGCACGACGCCGACGCCATCGCCGCGGCGGTGGGCGACCGGCGGCTGCTGGCCATCGTGTGCACCCACGCCCACAACGACCACATCGATGCCGCGCCCGCCCTCGCCGAGCGCACCGGGGCCACGATCTGGCTCCACCCCGACGATCTGCAACTGTGGAAGCAGACCCACCCCGACCGGCTCCCCGACGCCTGGCTGCAGGACGGGCAGGTGATCGAGGCGGCCGGCGCGGACCTGACCGTCCTGCACACGCCCGGACACGCCCCGGGCGCGGTCTGCCTCTACGACCCGGGCCTGGGCGCCGTCTTCACCGGTGACACGCTCTTCCAGGGCGGGCCCGGAGCCACCGGGCGCTCCTTCTCCCACTTCCCGACGATCGTCGAGTCGATCCGCGAGCGCCTGCTCACCCTCCCTGCCGACACGGTCGTGCGCACCGGGCACGGGGACTCGACCACGATCGGTGCCGAGGCCCCGCATCTGGAGGAGTGGATCGCGCGCGGTCACTGACCGGGCCGGGCCCGTCGCGACACACCAGCGAATCACGACAGGAGATGTCCGGCTTCCGCGGGACTCTCGTGGGGACACATGGGCGAAGGCAGCCCGTGAACGCCACGAGCACGGAGGTCGGACATGCCAGGGCCGTTGGACGGCAGGGTCGCGCTGGTCGCGGGCGCGACCCGCGGAGCGGGCCGAGGGATCGCGGTGGAGCTCGGCGCGGCCGGCGCCACCGTCTACGTCACCGGACGCAGCACGCGCGAACGCCGCTCCGAGTACGACCGCCCCGAGACGATCGAGGACACGGCGGACCTGGTCACCGCGGCCGGAGGCGTCGGCATCGCGGTGCCCACCGACCATCTGGTCCCCGCCGAGGTCGAGGCCCTGGTCGCCCGCATCGCCGGAGAACAGGGCCGCCTCGACGTCCTCGTCAACGACGTCTGGGGCGGCGAGAAACATTTTGAGTGGGACACCCCGCTCTGGGAGACCGACCTCGACCAGGGCTTAGGGCTGCTGCGCCGGGCCGTCGAGACGCACGCGATCACCAGCCACCACGCACTGCCCCTGCTGCTGCGCACCCCCGGCGGCCTCGTCGTCGAGATGACCGACGGCACCGCCGAGTACAACCGGGACACCTACCGCGTCTCCTTCTTCTACGACCTGGCCAAGGCGTCCGTCCTGCGCATGGCGTTCTCCCTGGGCCACGAACTCGGCCCGCGCGGCGCCACCGCCCTCGCGCTCACCCCCGGCTGGCTGCGCTCGGAGATGATGCTCGACACCTTCGACGTCGGCGAGGAGAACTGGCGGGACGCCCTGGAGCGCGTCCCGCACTTCGCCATCTCCGAGACGCCCTTCTACGTCGGCCGTGCCGTGGCCGCGCTGGCCGCCGACCCGGACGTCGCGCGCTGGAACGGCCGCTCGCTCTCCAGCGGGCAGCTCGCCCAGGAGTACGGCTTCACCGACCGCGACGGCAGCAGGCCCGACGCCTGGCGCTATCTCGTCGAGGTCCAGGACGCGGGCAGGCCGGCGGATGCGACGGGGTATCGCTGAGATCAGGTGTGGTGCACCGGCTGCAGCGGCCAGCGAGCAGAGTGGCCCGGGGGCAGCGCCAGATCGTCCCGTACGGCCGCGTAGTAGCCCTCGCGCCCGGCGCGCTGCCGATCCAACAGGGCCTGCCACGCCTGCGGGTCACGCGTCCCCTCGCGCAGGAACTGCTCCATCTCCATCACCCCGACCACCCACGTCCGAGCCCGCTCCACCACCTCCGGACTGCCCAGGAGGATCAGCGCCTCCCCGGACGGATCCCGTGCGAGGGTGGCCTCGGCCAGCAGCGGCGCGGCCTCTTCCGGGGACAAGGGGTGCGGGTGCGGGTCGTTGCCCAGGTATGACGCCACCCGGTATGTCAGAGTGACGCTCTTCTTCAACGAGCGCGCGTAGTCGGCGTACACCGAGAGCCGCCGTTCCTCCCACCGGGCCGCCCGCTCCCGTTGGAAGCGGGCCCGGTCGCCCCGCACGATCGCCAGATACGAGCCGAGGGCACCGATGACCACGCCGATCAGTGCCGGAAGTTGTTGTATGAACGCGGACATGGGCGCACGGTATCTGTCATGAGGCGCTTTGAAGGATACGGAGTTCTGATCACGGGCGCGGCCCGCGGCATCGGCGCGGCCACCGCCCGTCGGCTGGCCGAGGAGGGCGCTCGGGTGCTCGTCACGGACGTGGACCCGGCCGAGGCGGAGAAGACGGCCGCCTCGATCCGCGAACTGGGAGCGTGGGCCGAGGAGTTGGCGTGTGATGTGGGGGACCGGGCGGCGGTGGAGGCGGCCGTCGCGTACGCCGTGGACTCCTTCGGCTCGCTCGACGTCCTGGTCAACAACGCGTACGGGTGCTCTCCCGACGCCCCGCTCTTCGAGGACGAGCCGGACGAGGTGTGGGCCCGTGACCTCGACCTCACCCTGACCGGCGCGTACCGCTGCAGCCGCGCGGCCCTCCCGCATCTGGTGGCCTCGGGCCGGGGCGCCATCGTCAACATCGGCTCGGTGAACGGCATCCAGGACTTCGGCAACCATGCCTACAGCGCGGCCAAGGCGGGTCTCATGTCCCTCACGCGTACCCTCGCGGGGCACGCGGCCGCCCGCGGTGTGCGGGTCAACCTGGTCGCGCCGGGTACGGTCCGCACCACGGCGTGGGAGGGCCGCGACGACGATCTCGCCCAGGCGTCGGGGATCTATCCGCTGGGACGGGTCGGTGAACCGGACGACATCGCGGCCGCCGTCGCCTTCCTCGCCTCCCGGGACGCGGCATGGATCACCGGGACCACGCTGTGCGTGGACGGCGGCCTCACCGCGGTCAACACGGGTTTCCGGAACGCGGTGAGGCAGTGAGGGCGGCCGACCGCAGGACGGAGAACACCCTCTCGGTGTCGGCCTTGGTCGTACGCCAGTTGCTGAAGGCGGCCCGCAGCCCCTGCGTCCCCGCGTACACGGTCGGCGTCACGAAGGCCTCGCCCGAGGCCGCGACCGCCGCCGCCAGCGCGTGCACCCGCTCCCGCGTGGGCTCGTCCGCGAGGGTGAAGCAGACGACGTTGAGCCGGACGGGTGCCAGGAGCCGCAACTCCGGTACCTCCGTGATGCGTTGCCCCAGCAGCCGGGCGAGCGCGATGTTCCGCTCGACGATCTCGCGATGCCCCTCGCGTCCGTACGCCATCAGCGAGAACCACGCCGGGAGCGCCCGCAGCCGACGCGAGTTCTCCGGCGTGAGGTGCAGGAAGTCGGGGTCGCCGGTCGGCAGGCCCAGGTACGGGGACTCGTTGTGGAAGACCCGGACCTGAAGGTCCCGGCGGCGCGTGAACTGCACGGCCGCGTCGTAGGGGACGTTGAGCCACTTGTGCAGGTCGACACAGACGGAGTCGGCCGCGTCGAGCCCGTCGACGAGATGCGCGTACGACGGTGACAGCGCGGCGAAGCCGCCGAACGCCGCGTCCACGTGCAGCCAGAAGTCGTACCGCTCCTTGAGCGCGGCGATGGCCCGCAGATCGTCGAAGTCGACGGTGTTCACGGTTCCGGCGTTCGCCACGACGACCGCCGGGCGCCCGTCGAGGCCGTCGAGGGCGGCGGCCAGCCGCTCGACGTCGACGGCCTCCCGGTTCCCGGACAGCACCGGCACCGTAAGCAGCCGGTCCCGGCCGATGCCGAGCACGGACAGCGCCTTGGTGACGCTGGAGTGCGGGGAGGCGGACAGCACGTCGACCGGTCCGAGCGCGGCGGCACCTTCCTGTGACACGGACACGCCCAGCCGCTCGCCGAGCCACTCCCGCGCGATCGCCAGACCGACCGTGTTCGAGACGGTCGCGCCGGTCACGAACGCCCCGCTGTGCGCCTCGCCCAGTCCGAACAGCTCGCGCAGCCAGCCCACCGTCTCCCGCTCCAGCGCGCTCGCCGAGGATCCGCCGCCGCCGGACACGTTCTGGTCGTACGCGCCGGTCAGCCAGTCCCCGGTGAGCGAGGCGGGCGTCGCGCCGCCGGTGACGAAACCGAGGTAGCGGGGCCCCGCGGAACCGGAGAATCCGGGCGCCCAGCGCTCGGCGAACCGACTCAGCGCCCCCTGCGCGCCGTGCCCCTCGGCGGGCAGGGGCTCCGGGTCGGGCACCTTGCCGGAGTGGGCGACAGGACGCCCGTCGAGTCCGTCCACCTCCCCGGCGGCGAAGTCGCGGGCGGACTGCAGGAGCTCGGGAAGCCGGGAGAGATCGTCGGCGAGTGTGCGGTGCATGGCGGCAGCGTAGATCGGGCGGCGCACCCGGAGCCTGGTCCAATTCGGGGTCATTGGACTGCTCCCAATGTCACCGTTTCGTCGCAGACCGGACAGCCGTACAACGCCTGCGCCCCGACGCGGGTCTAGCAGGCGGAAAACGAGGGAAACACCGGTGAACACGCAGACAGAAGGGCCTGACATGGGGGACATACGCAGACGGGGAGCCGTCGCTCTGGGCATCACCGGACTGGTCGCGCCGCTGACGCTCGCGCTGGGCACGGCGCCCGCGCAGGCCGCGAGCTGCACGACACAGACCGGCCCGTACCAGAAGCAGGTGGAGAAGTTCCTCGGCCGACCGGTCGACGGGCGGCAGTCCACCGCCGACTGCAAGGCGATCCAGGCCTTCCAGACCAAGCACGGCATCACCCCGAACGCGGGCTACGCCGGGTCCGTCACCTGGGGCGTGATGGACCTGATGAACAAGCAGAAGGCCGTCGGCAACAAGCCCAACAAGGACGGCAAGTGTCCCGTCAACAAGGGCCGCATCGCCTGCGTCAACCTGACCCTCCAGCTCAGCTGGATCCAGGACGGCAGCAGGCTCGTCTACGGTCCGGTGCCGGTCCGCACGGGACGCGACGGGTACGAGACCCGCACCGGTCTGAAGAAGATCTACTGGCGGGACATCGACCACGTCTCGAACATCTACAACGTGCCCATGCCCTACAGCCAGTTCTTCGACGGCGGCCAGGCCTTCCACTCGGTCGGCCTGAGCATGTGGAACCCGCCCGGCTCGCACGGCTGCGTCAACATGACCACGACCACCGCCAAGAAGTACTGGTCGCTGCTGAAGAACGGCGACGACGTCTTCGTGTACGGCCGCAAGCCGGGCACCTGACGGCACCCGGCCCCGCCCGGGGACCTCACGCCCCGGGCGCCTCCCCGAAGTCCGGGATCTCCAGCCTGACCCCGCCCTGCCGCGCGGACTCGTGCGCGACGATGCCCGGCAGGGTGTAGCGGGCGGCGACCCACGCGTTCACCGACGGCAGCTTCCGGGTGTTGACCGCGGTCACGAAGTCGTCCACCAGGAAGTGGTGGCTGCCCTCGTGCCCGTTGTGCAGGTGGTCGAACTCCCGGGGGAGCCGCGCCCGGTCGTGCACCGGCGCCGACCCGGACGTGAACGCGGCCCGCAGCGCCGGGGCGATGTGCTGGAGCGAGGGATCGTCCGGCGCCAGCGTCGGCTTGGGCTCGAGCAGCTCCGTGATGTCCCGCACCCCCTTCTTGTCCTGCCAGAAGCTCACCGTCGCGAGCTGTTCCATGCTGGCGTCGGTCCCGAAGAACCGGAAACGCGACTCCCGGATGTGCGAGGGATAACCGACCCGTCGGAACTCGTTCGTACGGAACGAGCCGCCGCCCGCCACTTCGAACAGCGCGGTCGCGTTGGAGAAGTCATTGCCGAACTGGCTGACCTCCTTGTCGAACACCCCGTCCCCGCGCTCGTCGCGCACCCCGATCGCCGACACGCTCACCGCGTGCGTACGCCAGGCGCCGAGCACCCCGCCCACCGAGTGCGTCGGGTAGAGCAGCGGGGGATAGCTGGCGGTCGCCTTCCAGTTCTCGCCGCCGCTGTACTGGTAGGCCTCGTAGAACCCGAGATCCATGTCGTGGACGTAGTCGCCCTCGGCGTAGAACAGCCGCCCGAAGGCGCCCTCGGCGATCTGGTTGCGGGCGTGCACCGTCGCCGGGTTGTACTGGCTGGTCTCGCCCATCATGTACGTCAGTCCGGTCGCCCGCACCGCGTCGATGATCGCCGCGATCTCGTCCCGGGTGATGGCCATCGGCACCGCGGAGTACACGTGCTTGCCGGCCCGGAGTCCCCGGAGTACCAGCGGCCCGTGGGTCCAGCGCTGGGTGAAGATCGCGACGGCGTCCACCGCCTTCGACTCCAGCATCGCCTCGTACGAGGGGAAGGTGCCCGACAGCCCTTCGGCTGCCGCCAGTTCGTCCGCCCGCTCGGGGAGCAGATCGGTGACGTGGACATCGCCGACGCCGGGGTGGGCGAGGAACAGCTTCGCGAACTGGCCGGAGAACTGACCGGCGCCGACGATGCCGAGAGAGAACGTCATCTGAGCAACATCCTTCACTGGTGGAGACTTCACGGGTCGGGCTCGTCCTGGACTCATTTACTTTTGATGCGGAACAATCAAGGCGTCAAGAGTCGTGTACGCATCCTTTCCGGCGAACTGCCGTGCCATAGAGTGGCGCCATTACTTCTGAGGCGAAATAAAATCTTGTGGGAGTCCTCATGACCACACGTGCCGAGGCCGGCTGGCCGCCGCTGAGTCCGGGTGAGCGTGCGGTGGCGATCGAGGTGCTCGTGCACGGACCGCTGTCGCGCAGCGAGATCGCGCGCCGCCTGAACCTGTCGGCGGGCAGTCTCACCCGGCTGACCAAACCGCTGATCGAGTCCGGCCTGCTGATCGAGGCCGTCGAGTCGGGGGAGGGGGAGAACGCGGAGGTACGGCAGGGGCGTCCCTCACAGCCGCTGGACATCGTCGCCGAGTCCCGCTCCTTCATCGGATTCAAGATCACCGAGGACATGGTCTACGGCGTCGTCACCACGCTGCGCAGCGACGTCGTGGCGCGTCATGACCGCCCGCTGACCACCCACACCCCGGCCGAAGTCGCCGACCTGCTGGCGGAGATGACCGAGGAACTCACCCGGTCCCTTCCCGCACCGGCCGGCATCGGCATCGGAGTCGGCGGCCGTGTCGAGAAACGATCGGTCGTCGCCGAGTCGGCCTTCCTCGGCTGGACGGACGTCCCACTCGCCGAACTCGTCGAACCGCGCACCGGGTTGCCGGTGGTCGTCGAGAACGACGTCGCCGCCCTCGTGGAGGCCGAGACCTGGTTCGGCGCCGGCCGTGGACTCGACCGTTTCGTGGTCCTCACCATCGGCGCAGGGATCGGCTACGGCCTCGTCCTCGGCGGCAGCCGGGTCGCCTCCGTCGAGGACGGGCGGGGCGTGGGCCGCCGCTGGATCGTGAACCCGTACGGCCCCCTCACTCCCGAAGGGGAACGTGGCAGCGCCATCTCCCTGTTGACCATCCCCAGCATCCGCTACCAGGTGAGGGCCGCCACCGGCGAGGACCTTACCTACGAGGAGATCCTCGCCCGTGCCGCGGCGGGTGACCCGCTGCCGGCCCGCGTCCTCGACGAGGCGGCCCGCGCGCTCGGCACCCTCGTCGCGCAGATCGCCAACTTCGCCATGCCGCAGAAGATCCTGCTCGCCGGGGAGGGCGTCGGACTCGTCGATGTGGCGGGCCCGGTCGTCGAGGAGACGATCCTCACACACCGCCACCCGCAGGCCGATCCGGTCGACCTGGAGACGAAGGTCTCCGACTTCCACGACTGGGCGCGCGGGGCCGCGGTGCTGGCCATTCAGGTGCTGGTGCTGGGGACGGGGGAAGGACGGTCAGCAGGTGCGGAGGGTGATCCCACGTAGGACGAGTGATCAGGTTCACGGTCCGTAATGTCGCAAGGCGCACCTTTACTCACATCGCCTTCACGCCAAGGCCCGTATGCTTCACACCATGTCCACCACTCCTGAAACCGACTCCGTGCGGTCCGCCGCCGATGTCAACGAGGAGATCCGGGCCCTCTGGTTCAGGGCCGGTGGGACGCTGAGCATGGAGGAGCGGCGGGAGTACCAGCGGCTCGTCCTGGAGTGGGCGGAAGCCGCCCCCCAGTCGCCCACACAGGCGGCGTGAGCCCGCTCGGCCGCCCCACGGGGCCCGTGACGAACGGGGCGTGACTCCTGGTTGCGAATCTCCGCCCCGTTCCCCGTCCGCAGCCCCGGCCTCAGCCCCAACTCTGCGAGTACTGCCGTCGGTAGCGGTTGCGATCCTGTTCCGTGCGGATGTACCGCGTGGCGACCAGCGCGATGATGCTGCCGGCGATGACCAGCAGCCCCGGACCGATGTTCTGCGGGTCCGTGAGGCGGGTGAGGAGCGGTTCGGAGGGGCCCGAGCCGACCGCCTGGACCGAGCCGGGCGCGGCGGATCCCGGCACGACGGCCGCGCCCTGCGAGGACGCGGGGGCGGGGGACGACTGGGCGGTGGCTCCCGCCGCGCCCTGGGCCGCGGCCCCCGGTCCGGTCAGTTTCACCCCGAGCGCCGTGAGCGCCTTGGTGATCGGCTGGAAGAACGTCGTACCACCCGCGGTGCAGTCCCCGTTGCCCCCTGAGGTCACGCCGAGCGCGATGCCCTCGGAGAACAACGGACCGCCGCTGTCGCCCGGTTCGGCGCACACATTGGTCTCGATCAGACCGGTCACAGTGCCCTCGGGGTAGTTGACCGTCGCGTTGAGCGCCTTCACCTCACCGTCGTGGAGTCCACTGGTGCTGCCGCTGCGGAAGACCCGCTGGCCGACCGTCGCATCGGCGTCGCCGATGATCTGGACGCCCTTGCCGCCCCCGATCGAGACGACGTTGTTCCCGGTGTCGTTCTGACCGTTGTTGTACTGGATGAGGGAGAAGTCGCTGCCGGGGAACGCCGTGGTGACCGTCTGCCCCAGCTGCTTGGCGCCCTGGTTGTCGCCGAACCAGACGGACCCGGCCGGCCCGCAGTGCCCGGCCGTCAGGATGAACTCGTTGCGCCCGTTGGTCACGTTGTAGCCCGCCGAACAGCGCCCGCCGGTCGAGAACATCGGCAGGGCGGCGTTGAGCCGTGTGGTGAACGTGCCCTCGGTCCGCTCCATGCGGACCGAACTGCCCATGCTCTCGCCGAGCTTCTTCATCCGGGACCAGTCGGCGGCGGAGACGGTGCGGTCGGCCTGCACCACCACCTCGTTGTGGACATAGTCCATGGCCCAGGCGGTGCCCGCGACCCGTGGCGCCGCCTTCAGCGCCTTCGTCACGGAGTTGAGGTCCTCCATGCTGTGGCTCACGACCTTGGGGCGGGCGCCCGCCGTCTTCACCTCGGCCGCCGCGGCCGAGTCGGTCACCGCGACCACAGGGCGCCCGTCGGCGGCGATCCAACTGCCCGCCGTACGGGAGGTACCGAGGGTCGACACCAGGCCCGCGCCCTTGCCCGCGGCGGCCAGGGTGGCGCTCTGGGGGGCACGTGACGCGGCGGACGGCTCGCTCGCCATGGCGTGCGTCACCATCAACCCTCCGCAGAGGACCCCGCCGACGGCCGCGAGTCGCGCCCCCCGTCGGACGATCCGTCGTCGTGCGTGCCTCATGCATGGGCTCCCGAAGCCGTACGGTGCGGCGTCGACGCCGCCGGGGCTCCGGTCGTGAGCCCTCCTTCCATACGTGCGCCCGTGCCCCCGCGTTCACCCTCGGCCGTTCTCCGGTTCAGGGTTTGCGGCCCACCCCGCCGAACATGGCCACTTCCGCCGGTTCGTCCCCGTCCGTCGCCTCCGGCCGCCAGCGCGAACAGGAGACGACACCGGGCTTCAGGAGATCGAGACCGTCGAAGAACCGGGTGATCGCCTCGGGGGTGCGCTGGGTGATCCAGGGTGTGCCGTGCTGGTTCCAGTAGGAGACGGCGGCATCCACGTCCGGCATCGCCGGGCTGGTGATCGTGTGCGAGAGGACCAGATGGCTCCCCGAGGGCAGCCCCTCCAGCAGTCGGCGCACGATGTCGTACGCCTCCACGTCGTCGCCGATGAAGATGACGACCCCGAGCAGCATCAACCCGACCGGCTCGCTCAGGTCCAGCGTCCTCGCGGCGCGTTCGAGGATGGCGTCCACATTGCGAAGGTCCTCGTCGAGATGGTCGGTGCGGCCCTCGGGGGCACTGGTGAGCAGGGCGCGGGCGTGCGCCAGGACCAGCGGGTCGTTGTCGACGTACACGATCCGGGCGTCCGGGGCGAACCGCTGCGCCACCTCGTGCGTGTTGTCCGCGGTCGGCAGGCCGGTGCCTATGTCGAGGAACTGGCGTGTTCCGCACTCGGCGACCAGATGGCGTACGGCGCGTCCCAGGAACAGCCGGTCCGCCCGCGCGTAGTCGCCGATTCCCGGGTGCAGTTGACGGATCCGCTCCCCGGCCGCCCGGTCGACCTCGTAGTAGTCGCCACCGCCGAGCCAGTAGTTCCAGATCCGGGCCGTGTGCGGGCGCGTCGTGATGATCCGGCTGAGCACCTCCTCGGCGGGGAGGTTCGAGGCGGCCGGGTTCTCGGGCACGGAATCAGCTCCTGGGCATTTCCTGAGATGACGTGGCAACCGGCAATGTAGGCGTCAACAAGTCGGCGGGAAAGGGAAGTTGCCACTCTCTTGTCGGCCGTACCAGTGGCAACCCCGGGGGCCTGCCATGATGTGCGCATGCGCGTGCTGATGCCGGTCCCCGACCGCGACTTCGATGTCACTGAAGTGGCCGTTCCCTGGCGGATCCTCACCGATGCGGGGCACGAGGTCGTGCTCGCCACCGAGCACGCGGGCACCCGGCCGGCGGCGGACCCGCGGCTGCTGACGGGGGTGCTCTTCGGACAACTGGGCGCCGCCGAGGAGCCCCGGCGCTTCTACGAGCAGCTCACCGGGGCACCTGAGTTCACCACCACCGTCTCCTGGGCCGAGGCCGATGTCATGGAGTACGACGGCCTGCTGCTGCCCGGCGGACACGCACCCGGCATGCGGCAGTACCTCGGCTCGACGGCGCTTCACCAGCAGATCGCCCGCTTCTGGGCCCTCGAACGGCCCGTCGGCGCGATCTGCCACGGCGTCCTGGTGCTCGCCCGCGCCCGCGACCTCACCACCGGCCGCAGTGTCCTGGCCGACCGGCGCACGACTTGCCTGCCCAAATACATGGAACGCACGGCCTACTTCACCACCGCCTGGCGCCTCGGCCGCTACTACCGCACTTATCCGGCGTACGTCGAGGACGAGGTCAGGGCGGCCCTCGCCGACCCGGAAACGCAGTTCGCACGCGGCCCCCGCACCCTGACCCGGCGCGGTACCGCCGCCGACGACACGGACGCGTTCGTCGTCGAGGACGGCCGCTACCTCTCGGCCCGCTGGCCGGGTGACGCCTACCTCTTCGGCCGCCGCTACCTCGCTCTGCTGAACAGCACCACCGAACGATGACCAGGTCCTGTCCACCCGACAGGCCTCAGCGGCGCATGCGGGCGGCGACCTCCTCCGGCGTCAGGTACCTGTCGGTGTGCTCGAATTCCCGCAGGGTCCCCTTCCGGTCGGCGAGGAAGCCGGTGCGCACGAAGTCGTCGCCCGCCACCGCGTTGAGGAACCAGTTGGTGGCCGTACGGATCCGGGCCGTGCCCGTGCGCAGCGCGTACAGGTGGTATCCACGGGCCACGACCTGCGCGGGCACGCCCTTGAGACCGATGCCGAGCGGCTTGGACACCGCGTCGTGGCCGCCGAGGTCGACGACCAGGCCCAGGTCCTTGTGCTTGTACGGCGTCATGGGCTGCCCCCGCAGCACCGCCGCCAGGTTCTTCGCCGCGTGCCGGCCCTGCCGGGCGGCGTGCTGCGCGGTCGGCGGGCAGTAGGAACCGTCGGCCCTGGCCAGGTCGGGCACGGCGGCCGCGTCGCCCAGCGCGAACACCCCGTCCAGGCCCGGCACCTTGAAGTCCGTCTCGGTGAGGACCCGGCCGCGTACGGTCTCCGCGCCCAGCGAGTCGACCAGCGGACTCGCCGCCACACCGGCCGTCCACACCAGCGTCCGTGACGGCAGTACCCGGCCGTCCGTGAGGGTGATCTTGCCCTCCGTGACCGAGGCGACGGTCGTCTTGAGGGAGATCTCCAGTCCGCGCTCGCTCAGCAGGCGCAGCGCACTCGCCCCTAGCTTGTCACCGAGCTCCGGGAGCAGCTTGGGGGCGACGTCCACCAGGTGCCACTTGATGAGCCCGGGATCCAGTCGCGGGTGGTAGCGCTTCGACGCGGCGGTGGTCAGGCGCTGCAGGCAGGCCGCGGTCTCGGCGCCCGCGTATCCGCCGCCGACCACGACGAACTGTAGTCGCGCCGCCCGCTCGTCCTCGTCCGACGTGGCCGCGGCCAGGTCGAGTTGGGCGATCACATGGTCACGCAGATACACCGCTTGGGCGAGCGTCTTCATTCCGCGCGCCTCGTCGAGGAGACCGGGGATGTCGAAGGTGCGGGTCACGCTGCCCGGGGTGAGCAGCAAGTAGTCGTACGACAGATCGACGAACTCCCCCGTGATCTTGCGTACGACGCACCTCTTGGACGCGGGATCCACGCCGATCACCCCGCCCGGCAGGAACGTCGTGCGCCTCAGGATCCTGCGCAGCGAGGGGGCCACGGACTGCGGGGTGACGACACCGGCGGCGACGTGCGGCAGCAGCGGCAGATAGAGCTGATAGTCGGTGGGGCTGACCAGGGTGATCCGGGCGTCACCCGGCTGAAGTGCGTGCTCGAGCCCGCGTGCGCACTCGACGCCGGCGAACCCGCCGCCGACGATCACGATGTTCGGTGCGTCCATCCCAGCTGCCTCTCTCCGTGTGCCGACATCGCGGCCCGCCGCCCGCGAGCCCAGGCTCACACGGGATGACCCTGGGTGCCACCCCGCGTCGGAGGGGAGGGCAGCGGCCACGAGTTCTTCTACCGATCAGTAACTTCCTCTTCCCTTCTCGTACATCCTTAGGCACGATCATTTGTCCAGCGGCGACGGTCGAGGCACCTCGCCGCTCCGACGTGAAAAGGGGACGAGCATGACAGGACGCGGTGTGGGGCGCCGGATCGGCGCGGTCTCGGCGGTCGTGGCGCTGGGCATCGGGGGGACGGTCACCGCTGCGGGGACCGCCGCCGCGGCTCCGGCCCAGACGGCGGTGAGCGCGACGGCGACGACGGCCGCGGTCGACTACGCCACCTGGCAGAGCGACGTCAAGGCGGTCATCGACCAGGCACGGCCCTACGTCGAGCAGCGCACTGCGAACGCCGCAGGGCAGAAGCTGGCCCTCGTCTTCGACATCGACAACACCACGCTGGAGACGGACTTCCACCCGTGGTACGAGCTGCCGACCCCGGCGGTCAAGCCCTCGCTCGACCTCGCCCGCTACGCGCGCTCCCGCGGCGTCGACATCTTCTTCATCAGCGCACGTCCGGGCATCATCTCGTCCTTGACGCAGTGGAACCTGACGAGCGTCGGCTACCCGGTCTCCGGTCTCTACACGCGCGACCTGCCCGATCTGTTCGACGAGGTCAGCGCCTACAAGACCAGCAAGCGCGCGGAGATCGAGTCGCTGGGCTACACGATCATCGCCAATGTCGGCAACAACGACACCGACCTCGTCGGTGGCCACGCCGAGCGCACGTTCAAGCTGCCGGACTACAACGGCCAGCTGTCCTGAACGGGCGGCCTGGACTCCCGGCCGTGACTGCTTAGACTTCCCGCATGGACGAGACGAAGCTGGACGCGCTCGGTTCGAGCAAGTTCCTGCTGATCACGAGCTACCGCAAGAACGGTACGGGGGTGGCGACGCCCGTGTGGGTGGTCCGCGACGGTGCGGCGCTCGGCGCCTGGACCAGCGCGGACTCTTGGAAGGTGAAGCGGATCCGCAACCGGGCCGACGTTCTGGTGGGTCCGTGCGACGCGCGCGGCAATCCGACCGGCGAGCAGGTCCCCGCCACGGCGGAGATCCTCGACCCGGCCGCCACCGCGCGCTACCGGCAGCTGATCGCGGGCAAGTACGGCATCATCGGCCGTCTCACCCTCTTCGGCAGCCGTCTGCGGCGGGGCGAGGGCGGCACGGTCGGGATTCGCATCTCCGTGACCACGTGAGGAGGGGGTGAGGGCCCGGCCACCGCCGGGGCAACTCACCTGTACGGGGCCGAAGTTCATGGAGAACTTCGGCCCCTCGTCCGAGTCGTGGTTCCGGTCCCAGGACAGGATGTAGTTGCTGTCCGGATAGAAGTAGTTGTCCAGGAACTGCTGTCGCGTGGTGCGGACGACGAAACTCGTACCGTGGTCGAAGGTGCCGTCCGGGCGCAGACAGCCGAAGGTGCGCGCGGTGTCGGCGTTTGCGGCGAATGCGCCGCCCACGCTGGTGAGTCCGGCCGGATGGCCGGGCTGGTAGCGCAGGTTGTGCAGGACGACGTCGAGCTTGAAGCCGCCGCAGCCCGGGGTCGGGTCGTAGTCGTGGTGGACGACCAGGCACTTGCGGTCGCCGAAGTAGGCGGTGGGGTCAGGGTTGTAGTGATGCGGCACCGTCTGCCTGTAGAACCTGACGCTGGCCGAGACGCCTCCGTCGGTCGGTGTATGCCTGGTTGCCCGGTGGGTGGGGTTGTCGGGGGCCTGTCGGGGTTGTCGGTGCCGTGTAGGTGATCTGTCAGCCGCTGTTGCGACCTTGAGCCGTCCCGTCGCAGCGAGCACCAGGAGCCTGCCCCATGTCGCCCACGTCGCCCATGTCGTCCATGTCCCGTACCCGGTCATGGGATGTCCGTCGGCTGCCGCGTGCCGACGGCAGCACCATTCTGATCACCGGCGGCAACGCGGGCATCGGGTATTTCGTTGCCGAGCAACTCGCCGGGACCGGAGCCACCGTCGTCCTGGGCAGTCGGGATCCGGCGAAGGCCGAAGCCGCCATGGGCTCGATCCGATCCCGCGTCCGGGGTGCGCGGCTGCGCCATCTCCGGTTGGACCTAGCTGATCTGGCGTCGCTCAGGACCTCGGTGGACTCGCTGGAGACGGAGCGCCTCGACGCGGTGGTCTGCAACGCCGGGGTGGCGCTCGACGAGCCGCCGCGCCGGTGGACCGGGGACGGCAACGAGCTGATGTTCGGAACCAACCACCTCGGGCACTTCGCGCTGACCCGGTGGCTGGCGCCGCTGCTGTCGGCCGCACCGGCGGCCCGCGTCGTGACGGTCGGCAGTTTCGCGGCGCGGTCCGAGCGGCTGGACCTGGACGATCCGCAGTCCGGCAGGGACTACCGGCCGAAGCGCACCTACGGGCGTTCGAAGCTGGCGCAGATGACCTTCGGATTCGAGCTCGACCGCCGTCTGCGGGCGGCCGGCAGCCCGGTGCTGAGTGTGGTGGCTCATCCCGGCGGCGCGCTGGACTCCCTGACCCCTTCCCGGCCGCCGGTGCATGTGCGCAGTGCCGGTGCACGGCTGCGTGGCCTGCCTGCCGGTCTCCTTGTCCAGGGCAAGGAGGCCGGTGCGTGGCCCGCGGTGCGGGCCGTTCTCGACCCCGGGGTGGGAGGAGGGCAGTTGTGGGGGCCGACGGTCTTCGGCCTGCGCGGCGAGCCGCGGCTCGAACCTGTCCGGGACCACTTCGCCGACGCCCGGGTCGCGGCTCGGCTGTGGGATCTCAGCCGCGACCTGACGGGCGTCGAGCCGAGTTTCGAGCCGCGGTAGACCCACGCGAACGGGACGACCCGGCCGCGCAGATCCGTTCCTCAGCGGGATTCGTAGCCGGTCCAGGCATGGAGCTTGTCGGGGTTGAGGACCATCCACACGTCGGTGATCAGTCCGTCATGGATGTCCACGGCGAGGACGGCGATCGTGGTGCCGGCGATGCGGACGGTGACACCGGGGGTGCCGTTGACGTCCTCCTCGACGAGTTCCACCTCGGGTTCGTTGCGCATGAGGCCGAGGAAGAGGCGGGCGACCTTGTCCCGGCCAATGATCGGGCGCAGGGCGGCGCGGACCTTGCCGCCTCCGTCGCTGCGTGACTCGACGGCGGGGTCGAGGAGCGCGACGAGGGTGTCGAGGTCGCCGGTCCGGCAGGCGTGGCGGAACGCAGTGACGATCTGCCGGTGTTCGTCTGCGGTACTGCTGCCGGGCCGCTGGTCGGCGATGCGTCGGCGGGCGGAGGAGGCGAGCCGGCGGCAGGCGGCGGGGGTGCGGCCCACGGTGTCGGCGATCTCGGTGAACGGCATGCCGAAGATGTCGTGGAGGACGAAGGCCACGCGCTCCGCGGGAGTGAACGAGTCCAGGACCACCAGCATGCCCATGCTGACCGACTCGTCGAGGGTGATCCGGTCGGCAGGGTCGGCCCCGCCCTCATCGCCTGCGCTGGTCCACGCGGCACTGTGCCGGACGGGCTCGGGCAGCCACTCACCGGTGTATTGCTCGCGGCGGACGCGGGCCGAGGCGAGGTGGTCGAGGCAGATCCGGGAGGCGACCCGGGTCAGCCAGGCCAGCGGTGCGACGATCGCCTGCTGTTCCTTCTCGGGCAGGCTGTACCAGCGGGCGTAGGTCTCCTGGACCACGTCCTCGGCGTCCTGCAGGGATCCGAGCATGCGGTAGCCGAGGTTGAGCAGGCGGCGGCGTTCGGCCATGAGGCTGCCGAGGGTGGGGTCCTGGGCGGGTCCCGGGGGTGTGGACACGGGGCCGTCATCCTCCCTGGTGGGCGTGGTGGGCGGTGTGGTGGGTGAGCCATTCGGCGAAGGTCTGGCTGCCGCGGGGGCCGGGTCCGGTGGGGAGCAGGCCGTCGCCGGTCATGGCCGTGCCGGTGGCGCCGGGCATCTTCACGGGCAGCAGCAGCCGGTGCTGGTGGCGGGCCCGCAGCAGACGTCGCGTCATGTCGACGACCTGTTCGACACGCGGTCCGGCGAGTTCGGGGGCCATGGCCTGGGCCGGGCCGGGGACGAGTTGTACGAGGTGCCGCGCGACCTCGCGGGCGGCGACGGGTTGGGTTCGCATCCGGGGTACGACCGCGAGCGGTCCAGGGACCCGGTCGAGGGTCTGCTGGGCGAACTCGTGGAACTGGGTGGCGCGCAGCACCGTCCACGGCGTCCGCCCGCTCCTCAGTACGTTCTCCTGGCGCAGTTTTCCCTGGTAGTAGCCGAGGCCGACCCGGTCGATCCCGACGATCGACAACAGTATGTGGTGGCGGACCCCGGCCTGTTCACCGGCGCCCAGGAGGGCGTGGGCGACGCGGTCGAAGAAGGCGATGGCCTTCTTGCCGCTCGTGGTGGTCACGTTGGTGACGTCGATGACCGCCTCCACGCCGGCCAGGGCCGCGTCGAGTCCGGTGCCGGTCACGAGGTCCACCCCTGTGGACCGGGCCAGTACCACCGGGTGGTGCCCGGCCGCAGTCAGCTCCTCGACCACGAACCGTCCCACCAGTCCGGTACCGCCTGCCACCGCCACCCGCATGCCGGGCTCCTCCTTCGCGCTCACGCTGCCGTTGTCGCCGTTGCGGTTGTGCGTCATCGTGCGCGGTCCTGTCGTGCGGGGAGGGCGGGGAGCAGCAGCAGGGCCGCGAGCAGGATGAGTGCGGCGAGGAAGACCACGTTGAGGATCTGGTCGCGGGTGTTGTACATGTCGAGGTGCTGGACGTGGTAGCTGAAGTGCAGCACGTTGAAGAGCAGCCACACGGCACCTGTGGTCTGCACCAGCCGCGTGTTGTGCGCGGAGCGCAGGGCGATGACGGTCAGGACGGCCAGGGCCAGGAACATGGCTCCGGCGTCCTTGGTGAGGTGTTCGTTGTAGGGGCCCAGCTGGGGCAGCCAGCTCAGTCCGAGGCCGGGGAAGTTCGCGTACCAGCTCGTCGGCGAGCAGTAGGCCCAGATGCCTGTGTACAGCCCGGTCACGGCCAGGAGACCGAGACTGGCGTACCTGATTTTCGAGTTCATACCTCTATGACGAGACAGCCCCCTCGAATGTGAGGGGGGTGCCCCGCCCGGGTGAAGACGGCCGGTGGCGACCGCCCGGGCCATGGCCCCTCCCTCCCCACCGGTGCCGAACTTCGCCGCCTGCGGCAACGCCCTCTTGGTCGATCCGGCGATCGGCCGGGTCGCCACGACGAGGCCCACGACGAGGCCCGCGGCGCCGGCACTGCGACAGGGCCTAGAGGCATTCCCAGGGGCGCGCCCGGTCGTCTCCGCGAGGGCGACGAACTTTCCGTGGCGGGCGGCGACAGACTCGCCGACGCGCGCCTCCTTGGTGGGGAGGCGCCGACAGAGAGTGGTCGGCTTCACTCCGGACCGACCGTGCGTTCCGCCCCCTGCGGCGTCAGGGCCGGGGCCCCGGATCCGTCGGTCGTTTCCCGCACGCGGTCCCCCGACGCCGAGGCGGCTCCGAAGACGTCCCGCGTTGAACAACCAAGCCGGGACCATGACTTCATCCGAAGCTGCCAGGCCATGGATAAACCTTCAATCAAGCGTCTCCCGGTCCGGTCAAAGGGTCTACCCGCATAGACGTTCCCAGTGCTGTCATGCGCACGACCGCCCGGAATTCCTGCCGGGCACCACATCGGGAGACCCCCACGATGTCCCGCATATCCCGCCCCCTCATCACCTCCCTGTCCGCCCTCGCTCTCGCCGCCGCCAGCATCACCGTCGCCACCGGAAGCGCCCACGCCGCGACGTGCAGCCAGGCCTACCTCCCCCTGCCGGACCCCAGCTGTCAGCCCGGCGCCCTCAACCCGGACGTCACCCAGTCCACCATCGACTCCACGATCTGTGTCTCCGGCTGGACCGCGACCGTACGGCCCTCCAGTTCGTACACCACCGCCCTGAAGAAGAAGCAGATCGTCGAGTACGGCTACACCGACACCAGCACTTCGGACTACGAAGAAGACCACTTCGTGCCCCTGGAGCTCGGCGGTGCCCCGAAGAGCGAGCTGAACCTCTGGCCCGAGCCGCACTACGGCAGCAAGACCGCGGCCAACAAGGACACCGTCGAGAACAAACTCAAGAAGGCCGTCTGCGCGGGTACGGTCTCGCTCTCCGACGCCCAGGACGCCATCATCAACGACTGGACCACCGCTCTCTCCGACCTCGGCCTCAGCTGACGCGCCATCCCTCGCGGCGCGGCCGAACAACCTCGCCGGGCCCGATCCCTCTGTGGATCGGGCCCGGCTTCCTTGTGTCACCGAACGGGCGGGGCAGGGGAGTCGACCGGATGTGTTCTGCGCGAAGCGTTGACTAGAAAGCGCTTACCCCTTACGTTTCCCGTTCGGCAGCCTGACCCGCGCCTGACATCTCATATGTGAGACATCAGATCTCCGAGCCGCATCACCTGGGAATGTGCGCACTCCCTGGAGCCGAAGATCCTCGGTGGGAGCGTCATGAGCGCCTCATGCTGTCCGCCATGGTGTACATCGTTCGCGTACATGACCTACGGCACTCCCGAAGGGACGCACCCGCATGCGTACTCGCCCCCCACGAACACGCACCCGCAGACCGGCCCTGGCCACGGCCACCGCGGCCGCCCTGGCCGCTACCACCGCTCTCGTCCTCCCGTCGTCCGCCTCGGCGACCGACAACTCTCCGGTCGGTTTCGGTGCCGGGACCACCGGTGGCGGGGGAGCCACCGCCGTCACCGTCTCCACCCTCGACGCCTTCAAGGCGGCCGTCACGGGCGACACCGCCAAGGTGGTCCGTGTGAACGGCCTGATCACGCTCAGTGGACAGGTCGACATCGGCTCCAACACCACCGTTCTCGGCGTGGGTTCGGCGTCCGGTTTCACCGGCGGCGGGCTGCGGCTGAAGAAGGTGACCAACGTGGTCGTCCGCAACCTGGACATCAGCAAGCCGCTCAAGCCGGCCGACGGCATCACCGTGCAGGCGTCGACGAAGGTGTGGATCGACCACAACTCCTTCTCGTCCGACCGTGACCACGGCAAGGACTACTACGACGGTCTGCTCGACATCAATCACGGCTCCGACTACGTCACCGTGTCCTGGAACACCTTCAAGGACCACTACAAGGGCTCGCTCGTCGGCCACAGCGACAACAACGCGAGCGAGGACACCGGGCATCTGCGGGTGACGTACCACCACAACTGGTTCAACAACGTCAACTCCCGCATCCCCAGCCTGCGCTTCGGCACCGGCCACTTCTACGACAACTACGTCGTCGGGGCGGACACCGCCGTGCACTCCCGCATGGGCGCCCAGATGCTCGTCGAGAACAACGTCTTCCGCACCACCACGGTCGCCGTCACGACCAACCGCGACAGTGACGTCGACGGATACGCCAACCTGCGCGGCAACGACCTCGGGGGAGCCGCCACCGAGATCTCGCAGGTGGGCACCTTCACCACCCCGCCCTACGGCTACACCGCCGAGCCCGCCTCAAGCGTCGTCGCCTCGGTGACGTCCGGCGCGGGCGCAGGAAAGCTCTGACCGCCCCCACGTTCAGAAGGAGGAATCGGGACATGACCTCATCAGTACGCCCGCGTGCCCGACGGCGCGCCCTCACCGGCTCCCTGGCCGCAGTCGGCCTGTCGGCTGTCATGATCATGGCAAACGGCGCCCTGTCTCCGGCGAGTGCCGCCACCTGGCCCACCGCGAACGGCAGTCAGGCGGTCTCGGCCACCATCTCGGTCTCCGGTACCAAGGACTACGGGATGAAGCGGCTCTACGGCACCGGCGACCTGGGCTCCGGCAGTCAGGACGAGGACCAGGGGCCGATCCTGGAGCTGGCCGCCGGCACCGTTCTCAAGAACGTCATCATCGGCGCCCCCGCCGCGGACGGCGTCCACTGCCTGGGCAGCTGCACGCTGCAGAACGTCTGGTGGGAGGACGTGGGCGAGGACGCGGCGACGTTCCTGGGCTCCTCGTCATCCAACGTCTACACCGTCTCGGGCGGCGGGGCGAAGGAAGCCAGCGACAAGGTGTTCCAGTTCAACGGCGCCGGAACGCTGAACGTCTCGAACTTCGCGGTGCGGACCTTCGGTACGTTCGTCCGCTCGTGCGGCAACTGCAAGACGCAGTACAAGCGGGCGATCAACCTCAACGGGATCGAGGCCACCTACAAGGGAAGCAAGCTCGTCGGCATCAACACCAACTACGGCGACAGCGCGACCCTCAAGGCCATCAAGATCGTCGGGGATTCCAGCAAGAAGATCATCCCCTGCCAGAAGTACATCGGCAACAACACGGGGGCCGAACCGACCACGAACGGGACCGGCCCCGACAGCACGTACTGCAAGTACGCGACGTCCGACATCACGTACGGCTGAGGGTTCTCTCCCGGTGACTGAACGAACTGGCAGCGCGCGCCGGTTCGTTCAGCCGCCCCGCATCAACTCCAGCCGCGATAGGGGCCGTCGACGAGCTGGAACACCGGCTGGTCGCGCACCGGGTCCTGGGCGGTGGAGAGTTGGACCCGGTCGCCGCTGTGGACGTCGGCGGGCGCGCCCATCACCCGACCGCGCACAGTGAACCCCTCCGCCATCTCGATGAGGGAGACGTTCCGGGCCGCCGGGGTGTTGCGGTGGACGACGGTGGAATGGCGTACGACGCCGGCCCCCGCACTCGTCTCCGTCCGCAGGTCGCTGCCCGCGCAGACCGGGCAGAGAAGGCGGTGGAACATCGCCGTCCCGCACCAGCGGCACCGCTGGAAGAGGAGAGCGTCCGAGGTCGACGTCCCGTTCGGTGCGGAGTCGCTGCCGAGTATGTCCGTCGCCGATCCGACGCCCGGATGAAGGGCGATTCCTGAGTGGTACACGTGTCATCTCCCTGCACTGGGCCGGAGTCTGAAGTGCCCGGAGCGCCGCGCACGAGCCACAGGGTATGGCACTGAGTGCCACACGTAAAGGCACTCGGTACCCTCAATGAGGAAGTGGGTGCGATTCGGCGTCTCACTCCCGGCCGAGCGCGGACTCGATCTCCCGTACGACGCGCCACATCGGTGCCCCTCGCCGGGAGATCACGACGACCACGTCCTCCTGCTCCTCGGCCCGCGCGTGACCGTCCCCGGGGGAGCTGCCGAACGAGGCCTGCACGTATCCCAGCGCGTGGTCCACGGCCGTGTCGGGATCGCTCTGTCCGTCCGAACGCAGCCAGGAGCGCAGGGCGTTGTTGTGCGCGGCGACCACCGCCGCGGCGATGACGTCGGCCTGCAGGGTGCCGTCGGGCCGGCCGGCGAAGCGGTCGCGCAGATACTCCGCGAGGGCGCGCTCGTAGCGCCAGACGACCGACAACTCGTACGCGCGCAGACCGGGGACCTTTTTGGTGAGGCGGTAGCGCTGCACGGAGAAGGTCGGGTTCTCGGCGTACATGCGCAACACGAGTCGGGCGGCGTCGCACACTCTGCGTACCGGCTCCTCCTCGCCGGTGCCGGCGCCCAGGAACGCCGTCATATCGGTCAGGCAGCGCTCGTGGTCCGGGAAGACCACGCCCTCCTTGGAGGGGAAGTAGCGGAAGAAGGACCGTCGGCCGACCCCGGCGAGCGTGACGATGTCGTCGACCGTGGTCTGCTCGTACCCGCGCTCCAGGAACAACTGGAAGGCCGCCGCGACCAGCGCGTCCCGCATGGGCGGCTTCGCCGTCGTCGTGTCGGGGGTGTCGCCGCCGCGGGGTTCCTCGCTCATGGACGGAACCTAGCATCGCGTGGAAAGCGTGGCACTCAGTGCACATGATCGAGGGAACTGAGTTCCCCCGGTGAAGGTGCTGGTCGATCGCGTGCCCCGTCGGCATCGGCGTCGGCGTCGGCGTCGGCGTCGGCGCTCGGCCTGACGCGGGCGACTGCGGACCGGCCGCCGTCGAGCCACCGCGGAATCGCTGATTCCCTGTGTGTCGGAAATGTGGCGGCACGTGAACTCATTGTGTTTTCAAGGAGGTTGACAGCCCCTGCAGGGTGATCGACTATGTGGTCGAGCTGTGGCCCATCTGACCCTTGGGTCCAGTGTTTCTTCGACCACTCATCCCCGGTGCGGCCCCGGCTGCTGTGCGCTGCCCTGCCGCCGACGACCGGGTCTTGGATCATCAAGATGGGATCTGCATGTCCATAGCGAGACGTGTCACCCTTCGCTGCCTGCTGGGGACGGGCGCGGCGGCCCTCGCCCTCTCCGCGGCCACCACCAGCGCCTGGGCCACGGGTACCCCCGGCGGAGACGGCTGGGACAGCGGCAACAGTGCCTACAAGCCCGGCCAGGGCGCCGGTACGGTGACCGCGGCGGATCGCTGCGAGTTCTCCCTGGACGGGACGAACTTCTACGACTGGGTCCGCGTCGACGACCAGAACCTGAAGCCCACCGAAGACGGCAAGGTGCACATCAAGGTGCGCGCGGCGGGCGACGCCGGGTCCTGCACCGCCTCCCTCGCGGCGTACCGCACCCACGGGGCCACCTTCAAGACCTCCGGTGAGCAGGTCTTCCACGACTTCGACAGTGTCAAGGTCAAGCCGGGCGAGACCGACTCCCTCGACATCGCGGTGCCCGACGCCGGCTGCTACGCGCAGATCGACCTCTACCGCGGCGCCGTGAAGTTCGACGGCAAGCTCGATGCCAAGGACGGCTTCGAGCACGGCGACCTGCCCAAGGGGCCGGACCGCGCGGTCATCAAGGACAAGCTGATCATGGCGTGGAACGGCGGCAAGAAGGACTGCACGGCGCAGCCGCCGAGCACGCCCGAGACGACGCCACCGGCCTCGACTCCGCCGGCCTCCACGCCGCCGGCGGAGACCCCCGGCAGCCCGACCCCGACGACGCCCGACGAGCCGTCGACCCCGGAGACGTCGCCGGCCACCCCGTCGGCCTCCGACTCGACCACGCCGCCGGCTCCCTCGCCGAACGGCGGCCAGTCGACCCCGCCCGGCGACCTCGCGGAGACGGGCGGTGGCAACGCCCTGCCGATCGCCGCCGGCGCTGCGGCTCTGCTCGTGGCCGGTGGAGCGATCACCGTCGTCACCCGGCGTCGACGCTCGACGCGTACCAGCTCCTGACGTCTGTCGTCTGATGTCTGACAGGTGATTTTTGAAATCTGAAATCTGAAATCTGAAATCTGAAATCTGAAATCTGAAATCTGTCATCCGAATCACCGGATCTCGACGACTCTTCGACGGGCCCCGGCACTCACCGAGTACGTGAGCGCCGGGGCCCGTTGCGTGATTCAGATTGATGAAGCGGGCTCACGGACATGAACTAAGTGCGATCGACCCCGACCTGGAGGCAGTCCCGGAGTGCACGAGCCCCTCGCGCTGCGCTGTGTCCTGCAACTCGTCCTGGAGGACGGCACCGTGGGCCTGGGCGAGACCCCCGGCGGCGACGACCGGCTCGAACGGTTGCTGGCCGCCGGGAAGGTGATCGTCGGCATGGACGTCTTCGACACCACGGCCGTCGCCGCCGCCATCGACGCCGCCCTGCTGCCCACCGTGCCCGGCTCCCACGAGCGTGGCTGGATCACCTCCGCCGTGGAGGTGGCCTGCCTCGACGCGCAGGGCAGGCTGACCGGACGTCCCGTCAGCGATCTCCTGGGCGGCAGGGTCCGCGACTCCGTGCCCTTCGCCGCGTACCTCTTCTACAAATGGGCCGAACACCCGGCGCTCGACGGCCGCCCGGCGATCGGCGACGGCTGGGGGGAGGCCCTCGACCCGGCGGGCATCGTCGAACAGGCCAAGGTGATGCGAGAGCGGTACGGGTTCGACTCGTTCAAGCTGAAAGGCGGAGTCTTCCCGCCGGACGAGGAGATCGCCGCGATGAAGGCCCTCGCCGAGGCCTTCCCCGGCAGCCCGCTCCGCCTGGACCCCAACACGGCCTGGACCGTGGAGACCTCGCGGTACGTGGCACGGGAACTGGACGGCGTGATCGAGTACATGGAGGACCCCACTCCCACCATCCCCGGTATGGCCGAGGTCGCCGAGACCTCACCCCTGCCGCTGGCCACCAACATGTGCGTGATCGCCTGGGAACATCTGCGCCCGGCCGTGGAACAGAACGCGATCCAGGTCCTCCTCACCGACCACCACTACTGGGGCGGGTTGCGCCGCCCCCGTGAACTCGCCGCCATCTGTGAGGCGTTCGGCATCGGACTGTCGATGCACTCCAACTCCCACCTCGGCATCAGCCTCGCCGCGATGACCCACGTGGCCGCGACCCTCCCGAACCTCGACCACTCCTGCGACACCCACTACCCGTGGAACTCCGCGGACGACGTGATCGTCCCTGGCACCCTGGAACTGCGCGACGGTGCGGTCAAGGTCCCCACCGGTCCCGGCCTCGGCGTCGAACTCGACCACGACGCCCTGGAGCGCCTCCATCGCCGCTACCTCGACTCAGGCCTGCGCGGCCGCGACGACACCGGTTACATGCGGCGGTTCCACCCCGAGTACGAGCTCCGACTTCCACGCTGGTGACCCGGCGACGCTTCCCGCGCAGGCGACCGGCGACGACAGCGCCGCGGGCGCGCTCGACCACTCCTTGCGCACCATCCAGAAGGCCGTGGACAGGGCGAATCCCGGAGCAGTCATCGCCGCACGGTGCCAGGGGGAGTCCGTGCTTCCTCCGCGCAAGCTGTGTACGGCAACACATCCGTCAGCTCGAATCACCATGGCACGACTCCCTTGTCGTCGAACAGCCGGCCGGTAGGGCCGTCGTCGGGCAGAGCCGCCAACCGGATGGCGATCACCGCGCCCTGCTCAGGGGTCTGGGTACCGCTGAACCCATTGAGGTCGGTGGCCACGTAGCCGGGGCAGGCGTTGTTGATCAAGATGTTGGTGTCGCTCAGCTCCTTGGCGTACTGGATGGTGACGGCGTTGAGACAGGTCTTCGTCGGCGCGTAGGCCCCGCTGATCCCTCCGAGGTCGACACCGGGTGTGGTCTGCAGGGCCAGAGAGCCGACATGGCTGGACTGGTTGACGATCCGCGGGTGCGCCGAGCGGCGCAGCAGCGGCAGCATCGCGTTGGTGACCCGGATGACGCCGATGACGTTGGTCTCCACCAGCCGCCGCACGGTCTCGAGGTCGACGGTTGTGGGCTCCTCCGGCCAACCGCCCGCAGTGCCGGCATTGTTGACCAGCACGTCAAGGCGTCCCGCTCGCTCCTCGATCAGCTGCGCCGCGGCGGTCACGCTCTCGTCGTCGGTCACGTCCAAGGGCACGCCGAACGCATCGGCACCCGCCGCGCGCAGTTTCGCCACGGCGTCCTTCCCGCGCCCCTCGTCTCGAGCGCCGACACCGACGCTCCAGCCCAATGCGCCCAGCCCGAACGCGATCTCGTACCCGATTCCCTTGTTCGCACCGGTGACCAGCGCGATTGTCTTCTCACTCATGACAGCGAGCATGGCCGCGCTTCGACCAGGCACCAACACCATCTCGGTCATGCAGCAATACCTGCGCGACATCGGTCGACCGTCCGCCGGAGTTACTGTGAACGCATGGAGATACGCGAGTTGCGGTACTTCGTCGCCATCGCGGAGGAACTGCACTTCGGGAAGGCCGCCCAACGTCTGGAGATAGCCCAACCGCCCCTGTCCCGCGCGATCGCGCGGCTCGAACGACACCTCGGGGTCACGCTGTTGGAGCGCACCAGCCGCAAGGTCACGCTCACCGAGGCCGGGGCCGTGCTGCTGTGCGAGGGGCGTGCGATCCTCAGCGCGGTGGCCGCAGCCGAGCGGCGTACCCAGCAGGCTGCGCAGAGGCGCCCCCGTCTCGTCCTCGCCGTCAAATCCGGTACTGCCGGCGAGTTGCTGGCCAAACTGCTCGATGCCTACCGTGCGGAGCCCGGCGCGGCCACCGTCGATCTGATGCTCTGTGAGGCGCGTCAGCAACAGAAGTTGCTGGTGGATGGGCAAGCCGATGTGGCTCTGCTGCACTTGCCATTCGATTCGACGGTCGGGCTCGACACCGAAACCCTGTACACCGAGGGACAGGTGGCGATCCTGCCCACCTCTCACTCACTTGCCGGCCGCTCTCATCTCCGGGTGGCCGAGGTCACCGCATTGCCGGAACTTCCGATGGCTCGCTGGCCCGATCCTGGCGGCGGCTACCCGGAGGGACCAGGGGCAGAGGTACGGAACCTGACACAGCTCCTGCAGCTGATCGCGCTCGGCCGTACCACCGTGATCATGCCCGAGTCCGCCGGCGCAGACCTGCGCCGGGATCTCGCCGCCGTGCCGGTCCTGGATGCTCCGCCCGTGACAACGGTGATCGCCTGGCCGTCGCAGAGCCGACTTCGCGCGGTCGCCGACCTGATCCGCGTAGCGGCACGTCTTTGAAGGCCCAGTACGTCAGTGCCTGCGGTGCTCGGGGCGCCACTTCCCGGCCGCGTGCATGCGCCGCGGTCCAGTAGCGTCATGGAATCCCAAGCTGCGGGCGTTGAGGGACGCGTCAGCGAGCTGCCCGTATCCGCAGAGCTGCGACGGACCAGTCGATCACCGGGGCGAGGCGCTCCGGTGCCGGCCACTCGTTGATCAGCGCGACCAGCTGGAAGTACTGGTCCCTGCGCTGATCGCTCGCGGCTTCCAAACGGTGCAGCAGCCACCGGTGCAGCTCGGCGTCATCGGGGCGGCCGTGGGCGAGCGCGCAGTGAGCGGTGAGCGCCGCTACGACAGGACCGGCCTGAGACGAACCCGGGGTGATGCCGCACGCCACGGCTGGTTTCACGAGATCCCGGGCGACGGCGACCATGTCCGGGCGCGGTGGCGTGGTGGGGGTGCCGTCGGGCGGGCCGGCCACATGGTCTTCGGCCAGGCGCCGCAGGCCGGCGCGGAAGTCCGGGTCCAGGGACAGTTCCGCCAGCTCCACCCATGCCCTGACCTGATCGTCTGTGGGGTTGTCGGGGAGCTCGGGTGTCATGGAGCGCCGAGCCGCGGCATGGTGGGAGCCGCTGTGGAGGCCTTCGAAGACGGTGTCGAGGAAGTCGTCGATCAGGCGTCGGCGTTCGGCTTCGGACAGCGTCGCCAACTGGTGCATGAGTTCCATCTCCTTGGGGGTGGGCTCGCGTTCGGCGGCGGCCGTCAGCACCGCCCGTCGCAGACGCAGGACGCTGATCTGTACGTCCAGTGCGGCGGCGTGCTCCGCGGCCACTGCGCTGAGGGTGAGTTCCTGATCCACGACCCGCCGGATCATGTCGAGGCCGAGTCCCAGTTCGCGCAGTGTCCGCACGAGGGCGAGGCGAGCGACGGCATCCGGGGCATAGCGCCGGTAGCCGGCGTGGGTGCGGTCGGCAGGCGCCACGATGCCGCGATCGGAGTAGAACCGGATCGTCTTGACTGTCAGCCCGGTGCGCTGAGCCAGTTCACCGATTGAGTACAGGGTGCCGCCGTCCATGAGCTCACCTTTCTGTCTCCCCCTGCTGGAGACTCAAGATTGCGCCCCACGTTTCCACACCCCCTCCTGCTCGCTCTGCATCTGAAACGCGCGAAGGCCCGCGGCCTTGCCCTCCGGTGGCGCCATGGGAGCCCGGACCTGGAAGGTGAAGGCCGAGCCTGCAACGGGTGCTAGGCGGTGGTGCCGCCCGAGTAGTCGCTGTTGAAGGTGGTCTCGATGGTGGTGGCAACGGCTTGGGCCACACCGGTGCCCGTGAGGATGATGCCCAGTTCCCGGTTGTTGCTGAGCGAGTTGCTGCTGATGTTCATGGAACCCGCTTCCACCTTCTGGGTGGACAGGCCGTAGTCGGCGACCATCGCCTTGGCATGGATGTAGAAGCCGTTGGGGTCGGAGTATCCGACGACCGTGCCGCCGGCCGCCTTGATCGCGGACACCTCGCTGGAGTAGCTGGAGGGGGTCTCCAGGACCAGGCGTACGGTGACGCCCGCCTGTGCCCTGGCCACGATGGCGTTGACCACCGCGCTGTCGCTGAGTTCCAGTTCCTCGACGTCGAGCGTCGTGGTGGCGCCGTTGATCAGGGACAGCAGGCGGTTGCGGGAGTCGGTGGGGGACCAGAGCAGATGGTCGCCATCGGTCGGCGTGATCGCGGTGCTCGTGTAGTCCGCGTTGAAGACCTTCTCGATCGAGGCGACGTCGCGGCTGTCGTCGTCGAACACGCCGTAGTCACGGCCGGTCGGGTAGTACTGGGAGGTGAGGTTGCCGGTGAGGATCAGTGACTTGGCGCCGTCCACCGTGACGGTCTTCTGGTGGGTGTAGACGAAGGTCGAGGACGACCAGACCACTCCCGCGCCCGCGCTCGTCAGGGCGTTGTACGCCGACTGGTTGGCGGACTTGTGCGCGCCGTCCAGGATCACCCGTACCCTGACGCCCTTGTTCTCCAGGGCTATGAGGTCGTTGACGGCCGTGGTGTCCTCCAGCTCGTACATGGTCATGTCGAGGGAGGAGGTGGCCGAGTTGATGAAGCCATAGATGGTCGGCTGGCTGCTGCTCTGCGAGAAGGCGAACGCGGAGTAGCTTGCGGCGTTCGCGGGGACGGCGGTGGCGAGCACGGCGGCGCCGACTGTCAGCGTGACACCCGCGCGGCCGAGGACCTTCCACAACATGCGTCGCTCCTGGTCGAGTTGACGCCCACCCGGGAGTGATGGGCACGTGCATGACAGCACGCGCGTAGAACGGTGAGGAAGGGAGGCTTCGTGAACGCGGAGTTACCGCCGGGCCGTGCAGACGGACAAAGGGGACTTCGCGCAGGTGGGGAGTGGTTCATGCGATCCTCGCGCGATCGCAAAATCTTCGTACTTGGAGTGCTCGTAGCCCGGACCGGCCGGCCAGGGAAGGGCGCGCACCCCACCGGCGGACCAAAGAGGACTCCGTACCTCGAGGGGACGGACGCAGTCGTCGTCCCCCTGGCGGCGTAGTCGATACTCTCCCCGCGGGGAACGCGTGTGCGGATGCGGGGCGTCGATGGCGAATCGGAGGCCAGTGCGGCTGCGCTGCGGCACCTTGGTCATCGGGCGTGTACTGCTGCTCGCGGTCGCGTTCTTGGAACCGGGGGCTCGGCGGTCCTGTCACCGTCCGCCCCTGAACGGCCGTTCGATAACAGCCGGGGACCCCCGGCTTCGTGAAGCGCAATCCGTACGAGAGTGACCCCGGCTTCTGGCCCGTGCTCGACGCGAACTGTGTCTGGCAGCGCGATCCACTGCCCGCGACGGTACTCCCCACCCTCACTCGCTACGGCGAACTGCCCGCGCAGGACGGCAGGGGTCCGATCCGCGTCGCCGCTGTTGTCACTGCGCAACGAACCGCGTAGGAAGCCGACTGGGGGATGGTCGAGACCCTCGTGATATCGATTTGCCCTGTTATCTTCATTACCTAGAGTTATGTCTCATTGCGTGGCTGTGAGCGTCCTCGCCGCGCAGCCCGTGCCTGACCCGGCACCCGGCGAAGCGTTGATCCGGCGCGGCCGTGGACATCGGTGCGCGGGCCCCGAAGGGGGTGTCCCGGCGAATGACCAGGTCTGAGAGTGCGATATTTCGCTGTTTCTGCGGTTATTTCTTGATCGACCTATGCTGATGCCGTGAGGACTCGGGCAGTCGACGGCCGGTGCTGAACCGGCGGGAGGCGGGCTTACATGACTGAGCGGTTCAAAAGGTCGGGGTTGATTGGCGAGCTATCGGCTGAATTCGCGGGCACCATGATTCTCATCCTCTTCGGTTGCGGCGTGGTGGCCCAGGTGGTCGCCGGCGGAGCGCTCACGACTCCACCGGGTGGCCTCGGAAACCACGACAGCATCTCCTGGGCGTGGGGCATCGGCGTCACCATGGGTGTCTACGTCGCGGCACGGCTGAGCGGCGCGCATCTCAACCCCGCGGTGACCGTCGCCCTCGCCGCGTTCAAGGGCTTCCCGTGGAACAAGGTGGCGCCCTACGCGCTGGCGCAGACGGCCGGCGCTTTCGTGGCGGCCCTCCTCGTGCGGTGGGACTACACCGAAGCGCTGGCGAAGGCCGACCCAGGTCACACGATCAAGACGCAGTTCGTGTTCTCCACGCTCCCCGCCAACGGCAACCCGAACCTGCCGGTGTACGAGTGGGGCGCGTTTCGCGACCAGGTCATGGGCACCGCCATCCTGCTGCTGCTGATCCTGGCCATCACGGACCTGCTCAACACACCCCCTGGCGCCAACCTGGGCCCGTTCATCATCGGCCTGGTCGTCGTGGGCATCGGCATGGCCTGGGGTACCAACGCGGGCTACGCGATCAATCCGGCACGTGACTTCGGTCCCCGTCTGGCCAGTTTCCTCACGGGGTACGGCGGCGCATGGCGAGATCAGTACGGGAACTTCTACTTCTGGGTGCCGATCCTCGGTCCCCTGGCCGGCGGTCTGGTCGGTGCGGCCCTGTACAAGTTCTTCGTCGGCCGATTCCTGCCGACAGCGGAGCCGGAGCCCCCGGGCCGTATCCCCGCTCCCAAGGACTGACACCTACCAAAAGGTGGCACCCTATGGCTGATTTCGTCGGCGCGGTGGACCAAGGGACCACCAGTACCCGATTCATGATCTTCGATCATGCGGGCAACGAGGTGGCGAAGCACCAGCTGGAGCACGCCCAGATCCTTCCGCGCTCCGGATGGGTCGAGCACGACCCCGTCGAGATCTGGGAGCGCACCAACTCCGTGATACAGAACGCTCTGCGGCACGGGAACCTGTCCCCGACCGACCTGGCCGCGATCGGCATCACCAACCAGCGGGAGACCACCGTTGTCTGGGACCCGCGCAACGGCCGCCCCTACTACAACGCCATCGTCTGGCAGGACACCCGCACCGACTCCATCGCCGCGGCCCTGGAACGCTCGGGCCAGGGAGACGTCATCCGCCACAAGGCGGGCTTGCCACCGGCGACCTACTTCTCCGGCGGCAAGATCCAGTGGATCCTGGAGAACGTCGACGGCGTCCGCGAGGCAGCCGAGCAGGGACACGCCCTCTTCGGCAACACGGACTGCTGGGTTCTGTGGAACCTGACCGGCGGCCCGGACGGCGGCATCCACGCCACCGACGTGACCAACGCCAGCCGCACCATGCTGATGGACCTGGAAACCCTCGACTGGGACGACGAACTGCTGGGCTTCTTCCATATCCCCCGGGAGATGCTGCCCACCATCAACCCCTCGTCCCATCGGGAGGCGTTCGGTGTGACGCGCACATCCCGGCCACTGCGCGCCGCCATCCCCATCAGCGGGGTGCTCGGCGACCAACAGGCGGCCACCGTCGGACAGGTCTGCTACGCGCCCGGCGAGGCCAAGAACACCTACGGCACCGGCAACTTCCTGGTGCTCAACACCGGCACGGAACTGGTCCGCTCACAGCACGGCCTACTCACCACCGTGGCGTACCAGTTCGGCGACAGCCCAGCGGTCTACGCCCTGGAGGGCTCCATCGCGGTCACCGGGTCCGCGGTGCAATGGCTGCGCGACCAGATGAAGATCATCAGCAGCGCGGCCGAGAGCGAGACCCTGGCTCGCACCGTCGAGGACAACGGCGGCATGTACTTCGTCCCGGCGTTCTCCGGCCTGTTCGCCCCGTACTGGCGCTCCGACGCCCGGGGCGCGATCGTCGGCCTCGCCCGGTACAACGACAACGGCCACCTGGCCCGGGCGACGCTGGAAGCCATCTGCTACCAGAGCCGCGACGTCGTCGAGGCCATGGAGCAGGACTCCGGCGTCCACCTCGACGTGCTCAAGGTCGACGGCGGTGTCACCGCCAACGACCTGTGCATGCAGATCCAGGCCGATGTCCTCGGCGTACCGGTCAGCCGCCCGGTCGTCGCCGAGACCACCGCGCTCGGCGCCGCCTACGCGGCAGGGCTGGCCACCGGCTTCTGGCGGGACACCGACGAACTGCGCACCCACTGGCAGGAGTCCAAACGCTGGGAGCCCCAGTGGTCCGACGACCAGCGAGCGGAGGGTTACGCGGGCTGGAAGCAGGCAGTGGAGCGCACGCTCAACTGGGTCAAGGTCGAATAGGCCGGGTGCGTCCCGGCGCTCCCGGATCGACAGCACCTCTTCGGGACCGGGCCGTTCGTCAGGGTGATCGCTCGTCGCATCCAGGCGATCGGCTTCCGCCACGAGGAAGGCGAGGTTCCGATCGCCCACTTCGTCGACCTCACCGACGTACGGTCGCTGCCGGACACCGTGATCGCCCAGGACGATCGCTGGCAGGACCTGGTGCCGGGCAACTCGTATGTCGGCGGAACCGTTATGACCGAGCAGGCGCGCCCATGATCGAGGCCGTTGTCCGGAACACGATCGAGGCAGCCGAATCAGTGCGGTTGCTCGAACTCGAAACCCGTCGACGGCAGCCCGCTACCGGGGTTCGTCGCCGGCGACCACATCGACGTCACGCCGGCCCCTGGGCTGCTGCGCGGCTACTCGCTGATCGGCGCCCCCGAACGGGAACCGTCGTCCTATCGGATCGCGGTGGCACTCGACCCGGAAAGCAGGGGAGGGTCACGTGCTGTCCACGAGTCCATCCACGTCGGCTCCCGCCTCGTGATCAGCGAACCGGTCAGCGATTTCCGGCTCACCGAATCCGCCCCGCGCAGCGTTTTGACCGCCGAAGCCCCCGCCACGCCCGGAATCTTCGCCGGCAACTGCATGGCGAACTCCGCCGGCTGGCCCGCCGCCCCCCTCCCGCTCCAGCTCTCCGTCGCCACGGAACAAGGCCGCCTGCGGACGGATGACACAGTGGCACAGTTCGGCCTGGCCAGCGGTGCCAGTGCCGGCGTGATGCTGATGAACTGGTCGGCCCCACCGCCCGCCCCCACCAGATGACTTCGATCAGCGCTGAACACAGGCTCGCGGGTCTGAACCGGGTGGTCGGGGCGGTTGGAGTCGGCGAGCGTGAACTGCCGCAGTGGTGGCGAAGCGGGTCTCGATCGGGTCGACCCAGGAGGCGTAGGGTCGGTCTGTTCGGCCGGCACGGTGCGGGCGTGGGCCATGGAACGACATCGGCGCCGGGAGCGGCCGCATCGCCCTCGACCGCTACAAGGCGCACATCATCCTGTACGTCGGTGACGCCCAGGGCGCGAACCCTCCGCCCCGGCGGACGGCACACTCGGCCTGTACCCCGTCGACCAGAAGGGCACCCATGGTCGAGGCGGCGTCTCAGCCGACGCTGTCGCGTGGAAGCACCATGCTGCGTAGGTCGTTGCAGCCCGCCGAGGGAGAGTCGCCCGGAACCGGCCACGTCTGGTGGGCCTTCAGAGCGAGGCTCACCAGGGTGAGGAGCAGACCGATGTCGGCGTCGACTTCGAGGCGTATGGTCACCCACCGCGATTCGGGCACCATCCGGACCGCGCTCGCGCCCCTGAGATGATCCTGGAAACGGTGAATGGCACGGGCTGTGAGGTGCAGGTCGACATCGTGATCCGAATGGAAATGCACGATCTCGCCCTGTGCCGAACTCAGCGCCCGCCCTGTGCCGCAGCTCGGCCGGGCCTCCGTGAGGTCCGGCCAGCCCGCCAGTTGCGTCATGGCACGCGAGGCCAACGTCATGCGCCCATCATGACGAGCTCACCGTCCGGCCACCAGGACTTGAGCAAGCTGTAACTGAGCCGTAGCCCACGCATGTCCGGAAATGGCGGGTGGAAGTCAGAGGTGTTTCTCTCCGAGCGGGCTGCGTTGCGCGACGTCGAGGGCGAGGTCGTACGGGACGGGTGGGTCAGGCGGGGGCGAGCGCCATGAGCTGGAGAGCGAAGACGAGCCTGATGCCGGGATCGGCGAGATTGACACCGACGGTCTGTTCGATCTTCGTCAGTCGGTAGCGCAGGGTGTTCGCAACGTCTCCCGTGTCAACGGGCTGGTCGGCGAGCCCTTCAAGTCCTTCAACGGCGCGCCCGTCGCGGTCGTCGTCGTCCTCGGTTTCGCCGGCGCCTGGTGGCACAGCCGAGCGGCCCCGGACTGCGAGGTCCGGGGCCGCTCGGTATCGGCGCGCGGGCTCACGCCATCGGTACGCGGACTCACGCCATCCAGAAGAAGACCGCGGTCATCCGCTTGTCCTCCATCGTGCTGCCCCAGTAGCCGGTGGCACTGTGCATCAGGTTGGCGTGGTAGAGGAGCAGCCGGTTGCAGCGGTGCGGGACCTCGAGGTCCTCGACGAAGGAGTCCGGCGCCACGAACCGCGTACCGAGCGCGTCGACCAGGTTGTTGTGCGGAGCCGCCACCACATTCCCGCCGAGCCGGCCGCCGGGCAGGTTCTGCCGGTAGAAGCTCGTTCCGCAGCTCTTGGGTACGACCGGGTTGAGATAGAGCACGGCGGCGTAGCGGCACAGCGCGCGGGAGTCGGTGTGCGGCCGCGGTTGGCCCTCGTCCTTGCCGACCACCTGGACGCAGTTGTGGTTGAGCGTGCCCCCGGAGGGCGTGCTCTGCACCCACAGCTCCTTCGCGCCGGTGGCCTTCTTCACCAGCCGCTCCACACGGGCCAGTTCGCCCGGTTCGAGCCCCGGCATCGTCCGCAGGCCCGGCCAGCTCTCCGAGGTGTACGGATAGCCCTTGGCCCAGTCGTCCTTGGCGAGACAGCGCGCCCGGACGGCGTCCACGTCGGGCAGCACATCGTCGAAGACCCAGTAGTCCCGGTCACGGGTCGGTTTCCGATACGGGAGGACAGGGAGGGCCGGAGTCCGTGGGGGGTGTGAGGACATGCGGCCGACCATAGTGGCGGCGTCGGTCACCACTCGCCTTGGAATTGGTCAACAATCTGTCAACTCCCCTTGGTCGCAAAGCCGTCGGCGCGCCTTCCGCGCCCCGCGCATGCTCCGTGCGCATCTCACGCACGCGCCGCGCGCCAGCTTGGAAATGAGATCCATTTTCAGATAGCGTGAGCCGTGTCCACCTACCTTGGAGACCGACATGGCCGTGCCCAAACGCAAGATGTCCCGCAGCAACACCCGCCACCGTCGCGCCCAGTGGAAGGCCGCCACGGCGCAACTCGCCCCGATCACCGTCGACGGCGCCTCCCACCTCGTACCGCAGCGTCTGGCCAAGGCGTACGAACGCGGCCTGCTGCGCCCGGAGGGCTGACATGCGCGCGGCCTTCGTCGGAAAGGGCGGCAGCGGCAAGACCACGCTGTCGGCCCTCTTCTCCCGCCGGCTGGCGCACTCCGGCGCGCCCGTCGTCGCCATCGACGGCGACATCAACCAACACCTGGCACACGCCCTCGGCCTCAGCGACGACGAGACCTTCGCCGCCCCGCCCCTCAGTGCGCGGCTCGGTGAGATCAAGGCCCACCTGCGCGGCAGCAACCCGCGCATCACCTCGCCCGAGGCCATGATCAAGACCACCCCTCCGGGCCGCGGCTCACGCCTGCTGCGCCTCCTCGGCGACGACCCGGTGCACACCCCGCACCTCCAACGGGTCGGCGGCGTACCGCTGATGGTCACCGGCGAGTTCGACGAGAGCGATCTCGGCGTGGCCTGCTACCACTCCAAACTCGGAGCGGTGGAGCTGTACCTCAACCATCTCGTCGACGGGCCGGGCGAGTACGTCGTCGTCGACATGACCGCCGGCGCCGACGCCTTCGCCTCCGGACTGTTCACCCGCTTCGACATGACCTTCCTGGTCGCCGAGCCCACCCGCAAGGGCGTCTCCGTCTACCGCCAGTACCGCGACCACGCCCAGGAGTTCGGCATCCCGATCGCGGTGATCGGGAACAAGGTCACCGGCGAGGACGACCTGCTCTTCCTCAAGAAACACGTCGGCGACGACCTCCTGACGTACGTCCGGCACTCCTCCTGGGTGCGCGCCCAGGAGCAGGGCCGACCCCACGGCGACCTCGAACCGCACAACATCCACGCGCTGGGTCACATGCGGACGGCCCTGGACGCCCGTACCAAGGACTGGACGGCCTTCCAGGAACACGCCGTCGCCCTCCACCTCCGCAACGCCGCGGCCTGGGCCGACCGGGCCACCGGCACCGACCTCTCCGCACAGATCGACCCCGACTTCCGGCACGGCCCCACCGCTCTCGCACCGTCCGCCGACTGACCCTCCCCGCGCACGGCCCGAGTGCGACCGGCACAACACCGAACCACCGAACCACCGAAACGCCGAAACACCGAACCACCTAGCGACAGGACTGCCACTCTCATGTCACTCGACGTCTCCCCGAAGCTGCTCGCCGAAGCCGAACGCGGTCCGGTCCGCGAAGCGGACTTCGTGGACACCGTCCGTACGTCCCTGCCGTACGCGTACGGCCTCATCGCCGACCTGGCTCATCAACTCCACGACGGGACGGCGGAGTTCGCTGACAACCACACCCCGCCGCCCTCCGAGAAGGAACGCGGCCAACTGCTGCGGGCGCTAGCCAGCGACGCGATCCGCGGCAGCCTGGAACGGCACTTCGGCGTCACCCTCGCCTTCATGAACTGCCATCGCGTCGCCGCCTTCCGCCCCGAGGACAGGGGAGGCGCCACCCACGCCCGGTTCACCTCGCAGCGTTCGCAGATCCTCAACCAGTCACCCGAGTTCCGCGACTGCTGAACCCCGCGGCCGCGCGGCCGTGCGTCCGTCCGTCACATCGCGGGCTGGGTGGTCAGCGACTGCTCGGCCCAGATGATTTTCCCCTCGGGGGTGTAGCGGGTTCCCCAGCGCTGGGTGAACTGGGAGATCAGGAACAGCCCGCGGCCACCCTCGTCGGTGGTCTTCGGGTGGCGCAGATGCGGGGCGGTCGCGGCGCCGTCGGAAACCTCGCAGATCAGCGCCCGCTCGGTGATCAGACGCAGCTGAATCGGCCCCGAGGCGTACCGGATCGCGTTGGTGACGAGCTCGCTCACGACCAACTCGGTGGTGAAGGCCAACTCGTCCAGGCCCCACGCGCTCAGCTGCTGTGTCGCCACCTTCCTGGCCTCGGCGACCATGGCCGGGTCCGTGGACAGGTCCCAGGTCGCGACCTGGTCGGCGCCGAGCCGGCGGGTGCGCGCCATCAGCAGCGCCACGTCGTCGTACGGCCGTGACGGCACGAGATCGTCCACGATCGTGCGGCACACGCCGTCCAACGGCTGACGGTGCGAGGCCAACGCGCCCCGCAGCCGCTCCCGGCCCGCATCCGGATCCCGCCCCGTGCGGGGCGTGGCGATCAGCCCGTCGGTGTGCAGGGCGAGCACACTGCTTTCCTCCAGGGTGAACTCCACCGATTCGAAGGGCAGTCCGGCGACACCCAGCGCGGGACCACGGGGAAGGTCCGCGAACGTGACGGTGCCGTCGGGAGCGATGACCGCGGGTGCGGGATGCCCCGCGCCCGCCATCACGCACCGCCCGCTCACCGGGTCGTACACCACGTACAGACAGCTGGCTCCGACGGCCTGCATCCCGCTGGTGAGGGTGTCCGCGCCGCTGCCCTCCTCCCGGGCGGCCCGGCTGACCAGGTCGTCCAGGTGCGCGAGCACCTCCTCGGGCGACAGGTCCAGATCGGCGAGGGTCTGTACGGCGGCCCGCAGCCGCCCCATGGCGGCGGCGCCGTCGATGCCGTGACCGGTCACCTCGCCCACGACCAGCGCCACCCGGGCCCCGGACAGCGGAATGACGTCGAACCAGTCCCCGGCGAGGCCCGTCAGCTCGTCCGCGGGCCGGTAGCAGGCCGAGACCTCCACCGCGTTCTGCTCGGGGAAGCGGTGCGGGAGCAGATTGCGCTGGAGTACGAGCGCCGCGTCGCGCTCACGGGTGTAACGACGGGCGTTGTCGAGGCACAGGGCCGCCCTGCCGACGAACTCCTCCGCCAGGCTCAGATCGTCCTCGTCGAAGGGGTCCTCGCGCTCGCGCCGGAAGAACGTGGTGATACCCAGCGTGACGCCACGGGCCCGGACGGGCACGATCATCGCGCTGTGCAGCCCGAGGTCGAGGAAGGAGGCGACCGGACCCTCGCGGGCGCTCGTGCTCCACTTCCTGGCCAGCGGATCCAGCCGCGCCTCACACCAGGACCGGCCCTCGGCCAGCGCGCGCACCGGGGGAGAGGTCGTCCGGTAGGTCGCGGCCTCACCCACCTCGACGGCGGTTTCGGGGACCCCGGCCCGGACCGACTGCTGTCCGGCACGCCGCAGCGACACCACGTCCGTGTCGCTCAGCCGGCCGGACACCGGCTCGGCGCCCCTGAGCACGGACTCCAGCAGGTCCACGGTGACGAAGTCGGCCAGCCCCGGTACGGCGACATCGGCCAGCTCCTGCGCGGTGTGCAGGACGTCCAGGCTGCGCCCGATGTGCTCCCCGGCCCGGTCGAGCAGCGCCAGCCGCCGTCGCGCACGGTAGTGATCGGTGACGTCGACGACGGTGTAGTACACCCCGATCGGATGGTCGTGGTCGTCCTCCAGCCGGATGAACGACAAGGAGTGCGCGGTCTCGCGATGCGGCGCGGACCGTATCCGGCCCACGTGCTCGTACCCGACGACCGGCCGACCGCTCTCAAGTACCTGGCGCATCTGCGCCTCGAGCGCCTCGGCGTCCAGGCCCGGCTGGATGTCGGCGAGCCTGCGCCCCAGCCGCCGGTGCGGCGGGCCCCCGCCGAACTGCTCCAGCGCGGCGTTCGACCACACATAGCGCAGGTCCGTGTCGACGATGGCGATGCCCACCGGCGAGCGGGCGTTCATCCGCTCCAGCACCGACCGGCTCATGTCCCAGCCGGGGCCACCGGCCAGATCGGCGAGCAGCACCACCCAGCGCGTCGGCCCGCCGCTCTCCCGTATCGGGACGACCCGGACCATCACCCGGACCGCGTGCCCGTCCCGGTGCAGCGCGGACAGCAGTCCCGCCCAGCCGTTGCCGTCGCGGCACCGCGCCGCAAGGTCGGGGATCCGCGCCGCGTCCTCCGGGAGCAGCAGGTCGGCGGCGCGGCGGCCCAGGACCTCGGAGGGCGCGTACCCCAGCAGCCGCTCGGCGTCCGCGGTCCAGCTGGTCACCGTCATCCGGGCGTCGAGCAGCAGCGGCGCGGCGTCCGCCATGTTGAAGCGCCGGCGGGCGGCCGACACGTCTCGTTCCTCGCTCGCAGCCACGGCGACCCTCTCCGCTCCCCCGAGGTGGTCCTACCCGCTATTTGCCCATTCTTCACGTTGTACGACCACGTGGGCCCGGGGGCCTGGGGCGCCGTTGAACCCTGGGGCCGGTGGCCGCGTATCACTCCACGGGGATGGCGTGAAACCGCGCGCGCGGAAGGAGAGCAGTGTGCCGACACCGCCCGAACCAGGGCAGCCCGGGGGGCGACGGGCGATCGAACCCACCTATGTTCAGCGGCGCCGCCGGACGGAGGCACTCGCGCAACTTCTGAAGGAGGTGCGCGAGGAGCAGAACGGGCCCGACCCGGACGAGAACTACGAGGTCATCGCCGTACCGGCCACGACGGGCGCTGTCATGCCGCCGGTGGCCGAGGACGCGACCGAGGAACTGCCACCCGTCCTGGTGGGCGAGGACTACACCCGGGGCGCGAGACCGGTGGGGGCGCGTGGGCCCTCCTTCACTCCCGGCGTCCGCCACGGGCTCGGGCCCGCGGGCGAGCGGACGGCCAGGTGGGGCACCGGGCAGCGCCGCGCGGCGGTCGTCATCGGGGTCACGGGGGCGGCCCTCGTCGGCTTCGCCCTCGCGCTCCTGTTGCCCGGCGGTGAGCAGGAGGCCGGAGCACAGGCCGGGCGGGCCCCGACCGGCGCACCCACGACGGCCGCCGCCCAGGCCCCGTCCGCGAGCGGCGACCCGGACGGAGCGGGCACCCTCCGCGAGGGGGACAGCGGCCCCGCGGTAAAGGACCTGCAGCAACGGCTGCTCCGGATCCCGAACGTCTACGACCACGGCTCCGCGAACGGCACCTACGACGCCACGCTCACGGCCGCGGTCGCGCGCTTCCAGCTCTGGTACGGGATCCGGGGCGACGAGACGGGGGTCTACGGCAACGACACCCGCGCCGACCTCGAATCCCGTACGACGCTGTGACCCCGTACGGCCGCGTCTGCGGCATGATCCGTCGGACAGGCCCAAGGACCGTCAGGTGGCCGCGAACGACAGGGTGAACTCCCTTATGGCCCGGGCGAGTTCCGTCGGCCGGTCCAGGGGCACCAGGGTGTAGCTGTCGTCGATCTCGACCAGCCGTCCGCGCGGCAGCAGCGTGGCGAGGCGCCGGCCGTGCTCGGGCGGCATCACGCGGTCGCCGCGCGCCCAGACGACGAGGGCGGGGCGGTCGAAGCCCGGCAGCCGTTCGGCCGCGGCGAGCAGCAGACCGGTGTCCGCCGCCGCCGCGCGCAGCGTGCGCACGGCGTCGCGGCGGATCTCCGGCCGTTCGAGGACCGGCCTGATCCACCGTGCGGTGGCGGCGTCTCCCCGGAGGGTCAGCCACCCGAAGGCGACCGGCATGCGGCGCAGCGGCCGCAGCCGCATCTGTTGCATGAACATCCCGAACAGCCGAGGTGGGAGCCTGCCGCTGAGGACGAGCGTCCGGCCCGTCAGCCCGGGCGGGAAGTTGTCGAAGGCGTCGCACGACACGAGCACCACCCCCGCCACCCGTGCCGCACCGTCGCCCATCATGAGCTGGACGAGCGCACCGCCGGTGTCATTGCCGACCAGGACGACGTCCCGCAGATCGAGGCGGTCGAGGAACTCCGCGACCAGCCGGGCCACCCCCGGCAGCGACAGGTCGGCGTCGGCCCGCATTCCGTGCCGATGCGCCCCGAGCGGCAGGGTCGGCGCCACGCACCGGTGGTCGGCGGCGAGTTCGGTGATCGTCTCGTCCCACAGCGAGGCGTCCATCATCAGCCCGTGCAGCAGCACCAGCACCGGACCGTCGCCACCGGTGTCGCGGTACGCGACCGTCCCCGCCGACAGCTCGATCTCTCCCGTCGTCATCGGCGCTCCGCGGAGGCGACGGAGGCCACCGGGGAATCGAGCACATGTCGGCGCAGGAACGACAACTCGACGTCGACGGCCCGTTCGTGCGCGTCCAGGAACGGTGCGTAGTGCCCGCCGGGCAGCCGGACCAGCTCCGCGCGGGGCGCCCGCCGCGTCGCGTGCACGGCCGCCGTGGGCGAAGCGGACTGGTCCTGCTCGCATACGACGACGAGCAGCGGACACCGTACGCGGGGGGCGTCACGGCCGGGACGGTAGAACCCGAGGCCGAGCGCCGAGCGGGCCGCGACCTCCTGCCGCCAGTCCGGGTACCGGTTGCCGGGATTGAGCGCGCGCGGGACGTCGGCCGTGTCCGGCGTGGTGAGGACGGCGACGGTGCCGGGCTCGCCGCCGAGCGGCACCAGCAGGGGCGGACGGCCGAGGAGGCCGCCGGCCGCGTCGAGGACGCCCCTGCCGAACAGGCGCAGCAGGGCGAGTGGCTTCTGGTGGCGCGCCGCCAGGCGTGCGGCGGCCGGCCCCCCGACGTTCGGCGTCTGGGCGATCACCGCGGCGAGGTGCGGGGTGCGCGCCGCGACCCGCAGGAGGTGACCGGCGGATGCGGAGAAGCCCCAGAGCGCCAGCCTGCTCCGGTCGACTCCCGGCAGGGTCGCGGCGAACTCGATGGCGGCTCGCCAGTCCGTCACCTGCCCGCTGGCCGAGGCGACTTGGCGCGGCCGGCCACCGCTCTCGCCGAATCCGCGATAGTCGAAGGCCAGCACGCCGAACCCGGCGTCGTGGAACCGTCGCGCGAACAGGTCGGTGCCCGGTTCCTTCGTCACGGCGAACCCGCCCGCCATGATCACACAGGAGCCGTCGGTCCCCGGATAGTGCCAGGCGGCACACTCGCTGCCGCCACTGCTGAAACGGACCTTCTCCCGCTCCCCGGACACCGGATCGGTCACGTCTTTCATCAGGGCCTCCCATGTGCGTCTGCCGTGTCTTTGCCGAGCGTCTGAATCCAAGAGGGTTCATGAGGACCCCGGTGTGACATCGCCGCGCCCCTCCGTTGGACTTCCCACCGGGAGCAGACCTCCGCGGGCCGCTGTAGTACCGCGGTGGCACATGGACTCCCCGGAATGACTCCCTGGGTACGACGGCTTCGCGCCCACGGGCTTCTACCGTGGCGAGTGAGGAAGCGGGGGATCGAAGCGCGGGGGATCGAAGCGCGGGGATCGAAGCGGCGGGATCCATGAGCCGTCCAGTCACGAAGGGAGCCGGCGAAGATGGCCACCGCCCACAGCGACGCCGCCCAGGACAGGCAGGTGCCGGAGCCCGACGGCACGCGCCCGCTCGCCGTCGTGCTGCTCTGCGCAGGTGTCGCGATGCTGCCCTGGCTTCTGGTGCTGGCGAACTCCCTGCCCGCCACCGAGTCCGCCACATGGATAGGACTCGACGTACTCGAGGCACTGGGTCTGGCCGCCACCGGCCTCCTCATGCTCCGCCGGGACCCGCGGGGCTGCCTCACGGCCACCGCGACCGCAGTACTCCTCGTCGCCGACGCCTGGTTCGACGTGACGACCGCGGCCCCCGGTACCGAACTCGCCACGGCCGCCGCCATGGCCCTCGGCGTGGAACTCCCCATGGCGGTCCTGTGCGCGGTGCAGGCTGTACGTTCCTGGCCGGACTCGGCGCGGCGAAACCGGCGGTGACGGAGTCGCCCTTCATCCGTTCGGCCGAGCTGGTTGAATGACGCTCCATGGACAGAGGCCGGTCGGCGTCCGAACCGCTCGGCCCCTCGTCACTGGCCTGGCGCTACTTCAGCGACTGGCGGGGCATGCTGGTGGGCCTGTGGGCCGGGTCGATGCAGAACATGCACCCCGGTCTCGGCGCCGGGGTGGAGGAGCACTCGAAGTTCTTCGACGAGCGCTGGGAGCGGCTGTTCCGCTCGCTCTACCCGATAGCCGGAGTGGTGTACGACGGCCCCGACGCGCCCCGTACGGCACGCGCGGTGCGCGACTACCACCTCGGCATCAAGGGTACGGACCGCCACGGCCGCCCCTACCACGCGCTCGACCCGGACACCTTCTTCTGGGCCCACGCGACCTTCGTCATGGTTCCGGTGCTGGTCTGCCGGCACTTCGGCCGTCCGCTGACGGAGGAACAGAAGGAGCAGCTCTACGCCGAGAGCCTGCAGTGGTACCGGCTGTACGGGGTGAGCGACCGCCCGGCCCCGACGGACTGGCGCGGCTTCTGCGCCTACTTCGACCGGATGTGTGCCGAGGTGCTGGAGGACAACTGGGCGACACGAGCCGTTCTGGACCTCGGACGCATCGGCAAGCCACCGGCGATGGGGTGGTTGCCGGACGCCCTGTGGAGGGTGATCCGCGCCCCGCTGACGCGGTCCTTCGTATGGCTCACCGTCGGGATGTACCCGCAGGCGGTGCGGGCCAGGCTGGGGTATCGCTGGTCGCGGCGGAGCGCGCTCGGGCTCTGGCTGCTGGGCCGCGCGGTCGCGCTCGGCTGGCGTCTGGTGCCCTTCGAGCGGCGCTACCACCCGCGCGCCCGGGCCGCCTGGCGACGCGCCCGCGGCCTGTCAGGACCGCCGGTCGAGACACCGCCACGGAACCTGCCTCCGGTCGAACGCCGTGGCGACCCCATGCACTACGCACCGGACGAGTGAGAGCCCGCCACCGACCCGAGGACGGGGGAGCGGGGCGACTCACGAGGGCGCTGCGGCGATGCCTGCGGGGGTGCTCGGCTCGGCCGGACTGCCGGGGAGGGGGGTTCGGGCGGGGTGCTCGGTGAGGACGTCGAGGATGTTGTCGACCGCGAGGTCGACCATGGCGGCCCGAGTGGCCTCGGTGGCCGACCCGATGTGGGGCAGCGTGACCACGTGCTCCTCCGCCACCAGTGGCGACAACTCCGTTCCCATCGGCTCGCGTTCGAAGACGTCGAGCCCGGCGGAGTGCAACCGTCCCTCCCGGACGGCGTGCAGCAGGGCCTCCTCGTCGACGACACCGCCGCGGGAGGTGCTGACGAGTGTGGCCGTGGGCTTCATCGTGGCCAGTTCGCGGGCCGAGATCAGGTGCCGCGTCTCCTCGGTGAGCGGCACGTGCAGCGACACGATGTCGGACTCGGCCAGCAGTGTGGGCATGCCCACCGAGGTCGACAGGTCGTCGTCGGCGGCGTAGGGGTCGTGGTGGAGCACGCGCATGCCGAACCCATGGGCCCGGCGGGCCACCGCGCGCCCGATCTGCCCGTAGCCGATCAGACCGAGGGTGGCTCCGTGGATGTCCAGGCCGAGGTAGTCATGCATCCGGAACAGCTCCCAGGAGCCCTCCGCCAGGCTCGCTGCGGCGGCGCCGAGCCGACGGCGGGCGGTGAGGATCAGCGCGAAGGTGAGGTCGGCGGTGGTCTCCGCGAGCACGCCAGGGGTGTGGGTGACGACGATGCCGCGCTCGGCGGCGGCCGCCCGGTCCACGTTGTCGAATCCCATGCTCGCCAGCGCTATGACGCGCAGCGAGGGGCCCGCCGCGTCCATCAGCGCGCCGTCCACCGGGTCGTTGCCCAGTGCCAGTACGCCGCTCACTCCGGGGGCGAGCGCCGCGAGGTCAGGGGGGCCGGGCTTCCCGGTCCCGGGCCAGGCCACCACGTCCGCCGCCTCGGACAGGCGGGCCAGGCCGCGGCCGGGCAGGTTTTCACGGGTGGCGAGGACACGCGTTTTCATCTGTTTCTCCAGTGGCGAGCCGTGCATTGCCAGACCAGGTGGATCGTTTCGAAAAACGCTAGCCGTGGCGGTCACCGGAAACAAATAGCGGATTTGTTTGACGCTATTGGCGATCCTTATCCTCGATCAGTTCGAGGAACAGATCGTGCACTGCCAATGCCGGCTCCGAGAGAGGCTGATTGTCCGACGTCACCAGGGACAGCTTGACCTGGATCACGGGTTCCACGATGCGGCGCACCGACAGCGAGCGGACGTCGAGGATGGCGCGCGCCGCCGACCAGGGCAGGACCGTGGCGCCGAGACCCGCGTCCACGGCGTTGACGAGCGTCAGCGCGGATTCGACCTCGCCCACCACGTTCAGCTGGAGCGACGCCTGCTGGAAGGCGGCGTCCACGACCTGCCGGATCGTGTGGATACGGCTGGGGAGCAGCAGGGGCACGCTCGTGAGTTCCTCCAGGTTCACCTCGCCCTGTCCCGGCGGGGCCGCTTCGCCCGGTGCGCCGATCAGGAACAGGTCCTCCGTACGTACCGGCTCGAACTGCACACCCCGCAGCGGGCCGGCCCCGTAGATGAACGCCATGTCCATCCGGCCCGTCATGATCGCTTCGCTGATCACGCCACCGAAGTTCTCGTTGATGTGCAGCAGGATGTCCGGGTAGCGCTCGCGCACGCTCTTGAGGAGCGGCAACGCGAGCGCCGCGCCCAGGCTGTACGGCGCGAGGCCCACCGACACGCTGCCGGCGGGAGCCCGGCCGGAGACCTCGACGGCGGCGTGCGCGAGGTCCACCTGGCGGAGGATCAACTGGGCGTGCCGGTACAGTGCCCGGCCCGCCTCGGTCGGGGCGACCCCGCGTTTGCTGCGGATCAGCAGCTGTTGCCCGAACTGCGCCTCCAGTGCGGACAGTTGCTGGCTGAGCGCGGGCTGTGCGATGTGCAGGATGTCGGCCGCGCGCGTGATGCTCCCAGCGTCGATGATCTTGATGAACGAATACAGACGCCTGGTGTCCATGCGGGGGGCCTTCCACGGGGAGCGGAGCCTCATCGTAGGGAGGGGCCACCCCGAAGCACAGCCCCGGCGAGCCCCGGGTGTAAGGCGGGTCATAGCCGTTCGCAATAACGCCAGACCGAACGCATATTGGCGGTCACGCGAGCAGGGGATTAAGTTGAGCCGAACATCCAGCCGGAACCGCCCGACAAGGTCGAAGCAAGTCGACACCCAGGGATTCCTTCTGCTCGCGATCACATTTTGTGTCGGAGAAAAGAAGAACCTTTCCGGCTATCACGAAGACGTGATGACATCTCCTTTCCAGCATTCTCTCCCGGAGGACGTCATGACCCCCATGGTTGATCTCGTCGCCGATCTCGGCGAGGGATTCGGCGCCTACACGATGGGCGACGACGAAGCCCTTCTGGAGATGCTCACCTCCGCCAATGTGGCCTGCGGGTTCCATGCCGGTGATCCGCGCATCATGGACGCCACCGTTCGGACGTGCGTGGAGAAGCAGGTGGCCGTGGGCGCTCACCCGAGCTTCCCCGACCTGGTCGGCTTCGGCCGCCGCGCGATGGACCTCACTGCTGAGGAGGTCCGTACGGACGTGCTGTACCAGATCGGCGCCCTCCAGGCGTTCGCCGTCGCGCACGGCACCCGGGTGCACCACGTCGCCCCGCACGGACGCCTGGGCAACCTGGTCGCCGTACGCGCCGACTACGCCCGTGCCGTCGTGGACGCGGTCGCCGCCCTGGACGAGTCGCTGATCGTCCTCGCGCAGGACGGCGAGCTCGCCGACGCGGCCCTCGCCCGCGGACTGCGCGTGGGCATCGTCGGCATCGCCGACCGCGCATACCGCGCCGACGGGACCCTCGTCCCCCGCTCCGAGCCCGGAGCGGTGATCCACGACCCGGACGAGGTGGCCCGGCGCACCCTGCGGATGGTCACCGAAGGCGTTCTCCGCAGCGTCGACGGAACGGACGTCCAAGTAGCCTGCGACACCGTCCTGCTGCACGGCGACAGCCCCGGAGCGATCGCACTGGCCGGCCGTGTCCGCGAGCAACTCCTCGCCGCAGGTGTCGAGATCACCTCTCTCGACAAAGTACTGAGCGGCAAGGGCGTCTGACATGAACGGCAACGTCACGATCACGGACTGCGGCGACTCCGCCCTGGTCGCCAAGGCCGTGGGCCTGGACGCCGAAGCCGCCTGGCGGCTCGTCCACGCCCTGGCCGATGCCCTGGACACCGTCCGACTCACCGGTGTCCACGACGTGGTGCCCACCTATGACGCCCTGCTCGTGGAGTTCGACTGCGCCGCCACCGACCACGACTCCGTCAGGCGCGTCCTGGCGCACGAGGCCGCCCGCCTCGGACCGCACCCCGCGCTGACGACACCTCCGCGCCGCTTCGTCGTACCCGTCGTCTACGGCGGCGAGTACGGGCCCGATCTGCCCGAGGTGGCCGCCCAACTCGGCCTGGTGGAAGGCGAGGTCGTCGCCCTCCACTCCGGGTCCGATCTCACCGTACGCTGCCTCGGCGCGCCCGCTGGGGCGCCGATGATGGACGGGCCGCCCTTCCCGGGGCCGGTGCCGCGGCTGCCGTCGCCCCGCACCCGTGTCGATCCCGGCTCGGTCGCCGTCGCCAGCCGGCAGGCGGTCATCTGTCCGATGCCCTCGCCCGGTGGCTGGCCGCTCCTCGGTCGCACTCCCGTGCGCGTCCTCGACCTGCACCGCGACCCGATCACCGCCTACCAGCCCGGCGACACCTTCCGATTCCTCCCCATCACACCCCGACAGTGGGACGAGTACGCCGACATGACTCTGGCGGACTGCCATGGCTGACACCCTCACGATCCGCACCGCGGGCATCGTCACCGTGCAGGATCTGGGCCGAATCGGCCGTTCCCGCTACGGTCTGCCGGCGAACGGAGCCGCCGACCAGCACTCGGCGCGCGTCGCCAACGTCCTGTGCGGCAACGACGAGCGCGCCCCGCTGCTGGAGATCACCGCTCTCGACTTCGCGTGCGTCCCCTCCGGCGACATCCTCCTCGCCGTGACCGGCGCCCCCGCCGACGTGACCGTCGACGGAACGGTCCGCCCGCAGTGGGAACCGGTCCCTGTGCGCGCCGGCGAGATCGTCCGGATCACCGGTATCCGGCAGGGGCTGCGCGTCTACCTGGCCGTACTCGGCTCGTTCGAAGCGGACTGTCTTCAGGGCAGTTGCGCCCCCGACACCATCCTGGGATTCGGCCCCACCCTGCGCAACGGCGACGAACTCGTCCTCCGCACGGCCTGCCCGCCCATCGACCACCCCTTTTCGCGGATCCCGCTGTTCCGCCTGCACGCACCCGTCCCCCCGTTCCCCACCACCTGGACCATCGACGTCACCGACGGCCCCGATCGGGCCGAGTTCGCAGACACGGGAAGCCGCCTGTTCGACGCCCCCTTCACCGTCACCCCGCGGAGCAACCACATCGGCCTGCGGCTGCAGGGAGAGGTGCCCCGCCGAATGACCGAGGGCGAGATGCTCTCCCGCGGTGTCCCCATCGGCGCCGTCGAAGTACCGGCAGGGGACGAACTCCTCGTACTGCACCGGGGCCGCGGTGTCACGGCCGGCTACCCCGTCCTCGCCGTCGTCACCGCCACCGGTCTGTCCGCCCTGGGGCAGGTACGCCCCGGCCAGACCATCCGCTTCCGCCACCGCACCCTCGACCAGGCGGTCACCGCCCACCGCTCGCAACGCAACGCCGTCGACGCCCTGAGAACCAGGGTCCGTACGGCCTTCGGGGCCCTGCGCATCCGCGCCCCCGCCGACAGCTGACTCCCCGCACGGCACCCGCTCAGCAGCCCCCTCTGCTCACCCGCACGAATCCCGCTCGCACGAAGCCCGCCTGCACGAGTCCCGCTCGCACCAAGCCCGCTCGCACCAAGCTCACCCGCACGATCCCGCTCGCACGAATCCCGCCTGCACGATCCCGCTCGCACGAATCCCGCCTGCACGATCCCGCTCGCACGAATCCCGCCTGCACGATCCCGCTCGCACGAATCCCGCCTGCACGAAACCGCTCGCACGAAGCTCACCCGCACGAAACCGCTCGCACCAAGCCCGCCCGCACGAAACCGCTCGCACCAAGCCCGCCCGCACGGAGCCGTAACGCCCCTCATCCCACGCCTGCTGCTCAGACAGGAGACGCCATGAGTACCGTGGCCGCTCAGCCAGTCCCCAACACCGTCGATCCCAGAACAGCCCGCAAGGTCACCCTCGCGGGATGCGTCGGGATCTTCGCCGAGCTCTACGACAACGGCATCTTCGGCTTCATGGCCGGATCGCTCGCCGCCGTCTTCTTCCCCGGCTCCGACAACGCCGTGCAGCTCGTCTTCCTCGGTTACGCCGTCTCCTTCTTCTTCCGCCCCCTCGGCGCCGTCATCTGCGGCCACCTCGGCGACCGCATCGGACGCCGGCGGATGCTGGTCTTCGTCATCCTGCTGATCAGCGCCGCCACCGCGGCCATCGGCGTGCTGCCCACCCACGCGAGCATCGGTGTCGCGGCGCCCGCCCTGCTGATCCTGCTGCGCGTCGCGCAGGGCTTCTCCGTCGGCGGTGAGGCGTCCGGCGCCATGAGCTTCCTCGCCGAGCACGCCCCGGAGGGCAAGCGCGGCCTCTACACCAGCTACGCGCAGATCGCGTCCTTCCTCGCTCTGCTCACCGGCACGCTCGTCGCCGCCGCCATGACCAGCGGCCTCGGATCCGCCCGCATGGAGTCCTGGGGCTGGCGCATCCCGTTCCTGCTCGCCGTCCCGCTCGGCATCGCCGGCATCTACATCCGCAAGCGCATCAGCGACACGCCCAACTTCACGCGCCTGAAGGAAGAAGACGGCCTGTCCAAGAACCCCCTCAAGGAGGCGTTCAGCTCCGCCGAGCACCGGCGCGCCATGCTGCTGGCCCTGTTCATCCCTCTGATGAACGGCTCCGGCTACTACGTCCTGTTCAGCTACATGCCCACCTTCATGAGCAGCGAGCTGGACTTCGGCAAGGTCCAGGGCCTCCTCGTCACCGCCTCCAGCCTGGTCGCGATCTGTATCGCCATCCCCTACATGGGCCGTCTCTCCGACCGCATCGGGCGCAAGAAGGTCCTCGCCGGAGCCGCCATCGCCATGGCCGTCGTCGGCATCCCCTGTTACCTCCTGATCGGCACCGGCAACGTCGCCCTCGCCGTCATCGGCGCCTGCATCATGGCGGTCGTGTTCGCCGGCCACACGGGCGTCATCCACATCCTGCTCGTCGAACTCTTCCCGACCCGTGTGCGCTACTCCGCCTACGGCCTGGGCTACAACGTCTCCTCCGCACTCTTCGGCGGCACGGCCCCCCTGCTGATGACCTACCTCATCGACCGCACGGGCAACGTCAACATGCCGGCCTTCTACGCCGTCGTCACCGCCCTCGGCACGCTCATCGCCGTGTCCCGTGTGCAGGACAGGGCCCACCTCCCACTGCGCGACGCCTGACGGACACGGACATCGGCACCCGCGCGCCCCCCACCACCGAGCACATCAAGGAGCACATCAGCATGCCCATCTCCGACTACAGGACGGCCCTCGTCACCGGAGCGTCGACCGGCATCGGAGCCGTGGTCGTCGAGCGACTCGCCAAGCGCGGCCTCGAAGTCCACGCCGTGGCCCGCAACGCCGAACGGCTCGACGCCCTCGCCGACGCCACCGGCTGCATCCCCCACGCAGTCGACATCACCGACACCGAGGCCCTCACCACCGTCCTCGACGGCCTGGAGATCGACGTCCTCGTCAACAACGCGGGCGTCTCACGCACCGGCAACATCCTGACCGCCGACGAGTTCGCCGTCGACGAGCAGATCGCCGTCAACATCCAGGCCGTCCTGCACCTGGTCCGCCTGCTCATGCCCGGCATGGTCGAGCGCGACCTTGGCCACATCGTCAACATCAGCTCGATCGCCGGCGTCTACAACTTCGGCGGCAACACGATCTACCACGCCACCAAGGCCGCCGTGCACACCCTCTCCCGCCAACTGCGCGTCGACGGCTACGGCCGCCGCGTGCGCGTCAGCGAGATCTGCCCGGGCCGCGTGGAGACGGAGATCTTCGGCCGCCTGCTCGGCGACATGGAGGCCGCCCAGCGCGAGTACTACGACGGCTACGAGTCCCTCAAGCCCGAGGACATCGCCGACGCCATCGAGTTCGCCGTCGACTCGCCCCGGCACGTCAACATCGGCCACATCGAGATCCTGCCCACCTTCCAGGTGCCCGGCGGCCTCAACTTCGAGCGCAGGGAGGGCTGATCACATGAACACGACAGAGCGCGTGAACAACGGAGAGCGCATGAACACCGCACAGCGCGTACGGCGTATCAAGCCCTCGCCCAGCACGGCGGCGGCGCAGCGCGTGCGCGAACTCAAGAGCCAGGGGCTCACCATCCTCGACCTGACCGTGGGCGAGCCCGACTTCGACACCCCCGACCACGTCAAGGCCGCCGCGATCCGGGCGATCGAGGCGGGCGAGACCAAGTACACCCCGGTGAACGGCACTCCGGCCCTGCGCGCCGCGATCACGGGGAAACTCCGCGAGCGCCACGGCCTGGAGTTCACCGACGAGCGGATCACCGTCGGCGGTGGCGCCAAACAGGTCATCTTCCTCGCCCTGATGGCCACCCTGGACGAGGGCGACGAGGTCATCGTCCCCGCCCCGTACTGGGTGTCGTACCCCGACATGGTCCGCGCCAACGACGGCACGCCGATCATCGTCGACTGCCCGGAGGCGGAAGGCTTCAAGCTGACCCCGGAGCGGCTCGCGGCGGCGATCACCGAGCGCACGCGCTGGGTCGTCCTCAACACCCCCGGAAACCCGACCGGATCCGCCTACACCACCGTCGAACTGCGCGCGCTGGTGGAGGTGTTGCTGGAACACCCCGACGTCCGCGTCCTCACCGACGAGATCTACGACGAGATCTGGTACGGCGACGAGGACGCCCCGTCCCTCGCGGCCGTCGAACCCCGCCTGGCCCACCGGGTGTTCCTCACCAACGGCGTCTCCAAGACGTACGCGATGACCGGCTGGCGCATCGGGTACGGGGTCGGCCCGGCGGACCTGGTGACCGCGATCAACACGCTCCAGTCCCAGACCTCTTCCTGTCCCTCCTCCGTGAGCCAGGCCGCCGCTGCCGCCGCGCTCACGGGACCGCAGGCCTTCGTCAAGGACACCGTGCGCGTCTACCGCGCCCGCCGCGACGAGACCGTGAAGCTCATCAACGACGTTCCTCGGCTCAGTTGCACCGTCCCGGACGGCGGCTTCTACCTCCTCGTCAACTGCCAGGAAACCATTGGCCAGTTCACACCGGACGGAACCCGGATCGAGAACGACGAGGACTTCGCCCGCTACCTCCTCGACAGCCGGCAGGTGGCGGTGATCCACGGGACCGCGTACGGCGCACCCGGCTACTTCCGTATCTCGTTCGCCACGTCGACGGATGTCCTCACCGAGGCGTGCGAACGCATCGCTGTGGCCTGCGCAGTACTGACCCCCGCCCAGACCGAGCCCTCCGCCTGATTCATTCGAAAGGTCATCATGATCCGCGTCAGCACCAAGTTCGAGCGGCCGGAGCCCGCCGTGGTCAAGCAACTGAGCGCCTTCTCCTCGGCGACCATCCACGAGGCACAGGGCCGACTCGGGGCGCTGGACTCGGCCATCAAGCCGGTCGACCACAGCATGTCCCTGTGCGGCCCCGCCTTCACCGTCCAGTGCGCACCGCGCGACAACCTGATGCTGCAGACCGCCATCGCCTACGCCCGCCCGGGGGACGTCGTGGTCGTGTCCGCCGGCGCCTACGAGGAGGCGGGCTCCTTCGGAGACGTGCTCGCCAACGCCTGCCAGGCGAAGGGCCTCGGCGGCCTGATCACCGACACGGGTGTCCGGGACACCGAGGACCTGCGCGCCCTGGGATTCCCGGTCTTCTCCCGCAGTGTGTCCATCAAGGGCACGGTCAAGGAGACCGTCGGACCGATGTGCGAACCGGTCACGGTCGGCGGAGTGCTCGTCCGCCCCGGCGATGTGATGCGGGCCGACGCCGACGGTGTGGTCGTCGTCCGCCGCGAGGACGCCGCCGAGGCGGTCGCCGCCTCACAGGAGCGGGTCGACGTCGAGGCGGGGTACATCGCCGCGTATCGGGCGGGCAGGACGGTCGTCGACATCTGCAATCTCGCGCCGCTTCTCGCGGCGAAGGGGCTGGTGATCGAGGACTAGCCACATTGCACAGGGCGATACCGGGCGACCCCGGTGACGCGTGCGTCAGGAGGTCGGATCGATCAGGCCGGGAACCCCGAAAGACTCGGCGCTCACGGAGTGACGCCGGTCAGAACCGCCTCAATGGTTGACGTCCATGCACTGTGCGCCGACGACCGACAGCAGCCGTAGCGCCTCTTCGGAGGGCGAGCCTGGGACCGCGGCGCAGATCACGACCTGCTGGTCGCGGTCGGCGATGTCGAGGACGTCGCGGTTGACGGTGGCGCGCAGCCGCTGCGTCGGAGAAGTCCCCATCAGGGCCGCCGCCAGATCGTTCCAGGCGAGTACCTCGCAGGTCACGGACGTTAATGTTGCCGCGGCCCGCGGTTCGGCTGCTCATCGGCACGCTGCTGGAGTTCGGGAAAGTGGATCGCCCATCAGGGCGCACTCCACCTCGTCACGATCCTCAGCCGGGCTTCACGCGTGCGGCTCGGTGTCCAGGACCATGCCTGACGTGGAGCCGATCAGGCGGCGCAGGATGGCGTCGGCCCGCTCACTGTCGCGGGCCATGACCGCGTCGAGCAGGTCGCGGTGTTCTTTGTGGACCGCCTGGTCGGTCCAGTGGTGCGCGTCTGCCGGTGTGGGCCGGCTCCACCGCCGGTACAGTTCGGCCTCTTCCCTCAAGGAAGCGGCCAGGTCGCGTAGCCGGGGATTGGCGCAGCCGGCCAGGAGCGCGGTGTGGAAGTCGGCGTGGGCGATCAGCCAGTCCTCGCCGGGCTGGTCCCCGTCGCCGCGTGGGGTCTGCTCGAAAGTGTGGTGGGCGGCCAGCACTTGGGCCTGCCATGCGAGGCCGCCCTCGCTGATGGCGCGGCTCAGGGCGAGGGACTCGATCTCGATGCGGGTGTCGGTCAGGTCGGCCAGCCCGCGAGCGGTCACGTCGGTGACCTGGAAACCGTGATGCGCCTCGGAGCTGACCAGGTGCTTGGCGACCAGTTTGAGCAGAGCTTCGCGTACGGCGCCGGTGCTCACGCCGTATCGCTCGCTGAGCTCGGGGAACTTCAATCGCTGGCCGGGCCGGAGCCGGCCGCCCAGGATGTCGGCCCGAATGCGGTCTTGCACCGCCTCGCTGCGGGTCTGCTGCCCGGCTCCTCTTGCCACGAGACGGATCCTACAACATTTGACAGCTGGCGTGACTTTTAAAAGTGTGGTTCATTGTTGAAAGTCAGGAAGCGTCTGGCTCGATGGGAGACCCGATGACCAGTCCGTACGACACCATGCCCGCCGTTCCCGAGTTCGCCGTCACGAGCGCGGACGTCACCGACGGGGCACCGTTGCCGGCGGCGCACTTCGCCGCCATGAGCGGCGCCGCCGGGGCCGAGGACCGCTCCCCGCAGCTGTCGTGGGGCGGCTTCCCGGCCGCCACCCGCAGCTTCGTCGTCACGATGTACGACCCGGACGCCCCGACCCCGTCCGGTTTCTGGCACTGGGCGGTGGCCGACATCGCCGCCGACGTGACGTCCCTCGACGCCGGCGCCGGCACCCCCGGCAACGGCGGCCTGCCGGACGGCGCTTTCCACGTCTCGAACGATGTTCGCGCCACCGCCTACGTCGGAGCCGCACCGCCGCCGGGAACCGGCAAGCACCGCTACTACATCGCCGTCAGCGCACTCGACGTACCGTCCGTGACGGCCCTTGGGATAACCCCGGACTCGACCCCGGCCGCCCTCAGCTTCTTCATCCTCCAGCACACGCTCGCCCGCGCCGTCCTCGTGCCGTGGGCCGGCGAGTGAGGGCGTTCGTGGCGAGCGCGGGCCGCCGCTGCCACAACGTCGTCAATCCCGTGCACTCATCCGTGTACTTCGCGCCGGAGCAGCAGGACGAACTCGCGGCGCTCGGGCTGGAGCGCGGCGCCATGGCCTACTTCGCGGGCCGCGCGGCCCCGCTCGGGGCGGTCGGCGCGGGCACCGTCACAGCGACGTTCTACAACTTCAACCACGAGCACGTGACCCGGTACATCCCCGCCGCGTGGGCCGTCACCACGCCGGAGGCGGTGCTCGCGGCCCGGCTGCGCGGCGCGGACGGGACGCTGCGGCGACTGCTCGGGGAGGAGGCCCTCACGTCGAAGGAGATGGCCGAGGCGGCCGAGCTCGCGCTGCGCGCCACCGAGGCATGCCGCCGCGAGGCGAGGCCGCTGTACGCCGCCAACGCCGGCCTCCCTGTGCCCGAGGAACCGCACCTGGCCTTGTGGCACGCCGCGACGCTGCTGCGCGAGCACCGGGGTGACGGACACCTCGCCGCCCTGGCGGTGGCCGGCCTGTCCGGGATCGAGGCCCTCGTCCTGCACAACGCCACCGGCACGGCGCCGACGTCGGCGTTGTTCATGCGGACCCGCGGGTGGTCCGCGCAGCAGTGGGCCGCCGCCCGGGACCGGTTGCGCGAGCGCGGCCTGCTGGACGAGGCGGGGGACCTCACGGAGGCGGGCGGGGTCCTGCGCGGTGAGGCCGAGGCGCTCACCGACCGCCTTGACGCCGCCCCGTACTCCCACCTCGGCACTGCCGCCACCGCGCGCCTCACCGAGCTGGCGGGCGGCTTCACGAGAACCCTCAGGGCGGCGGGTGCCTTCCCCGCGGCGCACTTCGGCAAGGGTTGAGACCGAGGGCCGGGTCCTCGGTCGGTTGCCGCCCGGCGCGGCATGCGCCGGGCGGCCCAGGGACGTACGGCCGAAGCAGCGGCTGACGCCGGGCGTCTGGATCACCGCCCGCCGGCACGCCCTGGTCAGCCAGAACAGGTGCTCAGAGCACGCGGCCCAGAACCTCCCGGGGAGCCGGTTCGTTGAGCCGCTTGGCCTGCTCTCCCAATGATCAGAAGGACTCGTCGTGAGCGGTGGTTTCCCAGTGGACGACAGCTGTATCAGCGCCTTCCAGGAGCTGAAGAGCAGGCGGGACATCAACACAGTGATCTACCGGCTCAGCGACAACCTGGAGACCGTCATCCCCGACTCCAAGGGGAACCTGACACATGACGAACTGCTGAAGGCCCTGCCGGCCGTCGAGTCCCGGTACGTTGTCCACGACCTGCTCTTCGCAACAGCGGACGGGACCCGTCAGGAAAAGATCGTGCTGATCTCCTGGTGCCCGGCGGGGACGGGGGCGGGGGCCGAGGAGAGGATCGCGCACTCCTCCGGCTACAGCACACTGCGGAACCTGCTCGATGGTGTCCAGGTCTTCGTGCAGGCCACAGACCTGTCCGACCTGGAGTACAAGGCGCTCGTATCCCGGGCCTGTTGACCCGTCCCTCCACCTTGGCGGTGATCAGGGCGCGCCATCGTCGACTGGTGGCCGGCTCGCCCGTCGACCCACCGAGTGCCGGACGCCCGCACGGGGGCTCGGCGATTTCAGCATGCGAGTAGCCGGTCGACCACGCTCCCGGACGGGCCGCACCAGGGTCGGGCCGGACAGTCACATGAAAGACGGCCACCGATCGGCGGCCCACTCGAGCCAGCCCGGCCACCCTGGAGGCGCACCGCCGATATCCTGCCCATCGAGCTCGATGGCATTGGGCTCCTCGAACAGCGTCCTCCAGTGCAAGAGGTCCGCCTCGCTCATCGGGAAGGTCCGATCCGGAGCGGTCGACTGGCGATGGGCGATCCGAGCGCGTTGGGTCTCCTGGTCCACCGGCATGTACACGAGGTGACAGGACGCGCCCACAGCCTCCACCAACCAGCGGATCGCGGACCTCTCGTCACGAGACCAGCATCCGAAATCCAGGACGACGTTGGTTCCGAGTCTCAGTGCTTCCAGAGCAAGCGAGAGCATCCGCCCTTCCAGGACATCGCGTTTCCCGTCCGACTCCGGCTCGCCGAACAGCGGAATCATCCACTCGTCCGGCGTCAGCCGCAGCGCGCTGTGCTCCTTCGCCAGCTGCCGAGCCCTCGTGGTCTTTCCGGCCCCCGGCAGGCCGACGATCAGAAACAACCTGGTCACACCGGGATCGTTCACGGAAACCACATGAAGGACAACTGCTTTCTCTGAGGAGCAGGCGGGGAAGCTCTCACAGGCGCTCCGGTTCGGGGCAGGCCAGTGCTTCCGAGTCACTGTCCCGGCCGGAGCGAAGTCCCCGGGCAAGCTCTGCGGCCGAGGATGCCGCGGGCTCACGGTGAGCGTGTGCACCGCTCCCTGAGCCCTGTCGACGTCACGTCTGTCGGCGCCGGGTTCAACCCAGCCCCGGCAGGCTGCGCAGTTCCCCGATGCGCATGAGCCGCGCAAAGAGCAGGAACAGCAGGGCCATCGCGATGCCGCCCGCGGCCAGTGAAAGCGCCGGCGTCGAGGAAGCCGATGTCAGACTCTGGCTGCAGGAGCGGGCGATGAGCCACCCGGCGCCTCCGGCAGCGGTGGCGGCCGCGGTCAGTCTCGCGTAGGTGCGGCAGATCCGCCGGCCATCGAGCAGCCCCTCAGTGCGCCGCCGCAGCCGCGAAGCCGTAAGCAGCAGGCCGATCGCGTAGGACAGAGCGTAGGCGGCGGCCATCCCCGTGACCGCCCATCGCGGGGACAGCAGGAGGTGGCAGGCCGTGGCGAGAGCGATGTTGATGCCGCTGATCCACAGCGCCATCCGGAACGGCGTACGGGTGTCTTCGAAAGCGTAGAAGCCGCGCAGCAGGAGGTACTGGGCGGAGAACGGGACCAATCCCAGACCGAGGGCTTGCAGCATGTGGCCCAGGGGGACGGTGGCTTCGGCGTCGGCGGCGCCGTGGGCGAACAGTAGTTGGGCCAGCTGCGGACCGAACGCGACGAAGAAGAAGGCGGCCGGGACGATGATGACGCCGCTGACCCGCAGCGCGCGTGACAGGTCGGCGCGCAGGTCATCGACACGGTGCTCGGTCACTGCCCGGCTCATGCGCGGGAGCAGGGCTGTCACAAGGGAGACGGTGACGATCGACTGGGGCAGCATCCAGATCTGCTGGGCGTAGCTGTAGGCGGTGTAGCCGACGCCGTCGTGGGGCAGGGCGGCGTCGGCGGCGGAGGCCAGGCGGGTGACCACCGTGCTCGCCACGAGGTTGGCCAGCACGAACAGCAGGGTCCAGCGTGCTGCGTTCACGCTCTTGCGCAGGCCGGTTCCTCGCCAGTCGAAGCGCGGTCGGAACCGGAATCCGGCTGCCTGGGCGTAGGGAATCAAGGTGAGTGCCTGGAGGGCCAGGGCGAGTGTGGTTCCGATTCCGAGCAGCCTGACTTGGGCGCCGGTGATGTCCGAGATCTGTTCGGGGGCGGTCACCATGCCCAGGTAGAGGCCGAACATGGTGATCAGGACGAGGTTGTTGAGGACCGGGGTCCACGTCATCGCGCCGAACCGGCTCCGGGCGTTGAGGACTTGGCCGAAGATGCTGAACACGCCGTAGAAGAAGATCTGCGGGAGCAGGAAGCGGGCGAAGACCACGGTCAGGTCGAACGCGTCGTGCGTGGCGGGTGTGTCGTGCTGGTAGACACTGATGATCTCAGGGGCGGCCCACGTGGCCAGCGCGGTCCCCACGCCGAGGACGCACAGCACCAGGGTGACCAGGCGTTGCTCAAAAGCGGCTCCGCCGTCGGAGTCGTCTGCGCGGGCCCGGACCAGTTGGGGAACCAGGACGGAGTTCAACGCGCCGCCGATCAGCAGGAAGTACAAACTGGTCGGCACCGTGTTGGCCTGGTTGTAGGTGGTGGCCAGCAGCCCGGTGCCCAGCGCGGCGGCCTGCAGCACCTGCCGTATCAGTCCGGTGGCGCGCGAAACCACCGTTCCCGCCGCCATCAGCGCAGACGAACGCAGCAGCCCGTCCCCGCCTTTGGCCTTCTTCGGGGCGGCATGCCTCCGTCTGGTGGACCGCGCTAATCGCTCAGGCGACGTCTCCTTGGTCATGAGCACAATCTACGATCCGGACCTCACCCGCTTGGAGGGGCCTCGGGCTTCGAGGACTGCCGCAGCGACAGGTGGCCAGACGCGGGAGAGAGACCGCTGATGAGCACCATGTGCGCAAGGAGGGTCGGCCGGTTTGGTCCGCACCCCGGTGTAATGTCGGACCGATGACCTTCTTGCGCATGTGCCCATAGACCACCGACGTCCGTACGACGGCGAGTTCTGGGCACTTCGTCAGCTTGTCCGGGACCACTGCGTGAAGATGGTCGGTGTCCCGGACGGCGATCACCGCCTGCAGCCCGCGACCGACCGCCGCGAGGTCCGCCTCAGCGTGAAGTCCCGTCAGGATGCCGCTCCTGCGCAGCGACCGGATTCGCTCCAGACACGTGGACGGGGCGACACCGAGTTCCTGAACCATGTCCCGATTGGTGCGCCGACCGTCCTCCTGGAGCATCGGCGCCTTCATCGTCGTACGCAACGGGGCCGAGGATGGCGGCAGTTCGCGCTGGCCGGGGGACTCCTGCTGCTGCTCGGCGGGCTGGCCTGGGCCGGCTACAACGTGCTCGGCAAGCGCGCGAGCGCCGGCCAGGACGCCGCGAGCGTCACCTACTACCAGACCCTGGCGGGCGCGACTGCCTCATCGCTGCTGGGGCGCCTCCTCGATCTCTCGCCGCAACGTCTCCCACACATCGGCCAGGCTGTTGCCGCGCCCGCCACCGCGAGGGTGCCGAGCCGGATCAAACGGTGCGGGCGCCGTCCATCTGCGGACGTTGACGGTTCGCCGCACCGACCTGGTTCCGACCGAAGCGGCCAGGTATCGCCGACCAGCATGGCCAACCGCCGCTGAGCATCGTGTTGAGGACGGCCTCCTGGCCCGCCAACTCACGGGCAGTGCTTCCTTCGGGGGCAGTTCCCGCGATGCTTCGGCGAGCATCGGCCGGACCGGAGGAGTCAGCGCCACACCGCTGACGAGCAGGGACTGCGGCTGGTGGTGCGGATCGGCTTTCACCAGCCGAGGAAGGTCACCGCCGCGGCCGGCAGTGTGGAGAGGGCGCAGGGACCTCAGGCATCCATGCGCCGTATGTGCAGGTGACCGTCGCGAGGGAAGGAGGGTGGCGCCGCGGGCAGGACGCTGTCGAAGTCGTACCGGCTCTTCTGCGCAACCCGGCACGACGCCAGGTTGTCCTCCTGGTGCAGGAGTTCGAGACGCTCCAGCCCGTCGGCTTCGAAGGTGTCGAAGGCCCAGTTCGTGAGAGCCTCCAGAGCGCGCGGGGCCACTCCCCGCCCGCGAGCGTGCGTCGCGGTCCAGTAGCCCACCTCGGCCGCCGGTTTGCCGGAGGCGACTTCTTTGAGGACGACGTTGCCCAGCAACTGTGCGCGAACTGGACCGGATTGTGCCTCAAGGACGGCGAAGCTGAACCGGTCTTCCGCTGTCCAGCTTCGCTGCTGGGCCTGCACCCACCGTGCCCCGTCAGCATCGTTGTCCACGACATGGCTCGTCCAGCGGCGCAATCCGGGATCCCGGTGCGCCTCGACCAGAGCGGCAACGTCCTCCATGCACCAGGGGCGAAGAACGAGAGCGGGAGAGGCCGGCGTCGCGGCCACCTGAAGTACGACGGAGGCAGTCACCAACTGATCATATGCGGCGCGGCGTTCTCACCCCTGCGCGAGGGCCGTCACACCCCGTTGGAACGCCGTCTGCGCCTTGCCCGGGCCCGTTGTCAGTGGCGGCGCGTATGGTCCGATCATGAGCATTCCCGCGGTTGAGGACTCGTGGGGCCGTATCGACGCGTGGCTCCGAACGGCTTGCCACCGATCCAGTGGGTGACGGTCTTCATCGGCGGGACTCCTGCAAAGGTGACGGTGGCGGGCGGCGAGGTTCCTGTCGCTCACCCCACGGGCCTTGACTGCGACTGGATGGACCGCGGGCTCGGCCACGGGCACTCCCCCCACGGCCCCGAGGACGGGACTGATGAAATGGAATTTACTGTTCCGAAGTGTAGGACCTGGGAGTTCGATCCAGCGGCGTACGGCTGCCAGGAGGTCAGGCCCTCCCCATTGGGGAAGCCGGTGGTCACGAATGAAGCCAGTGCACCCGCGAAGGACCGCCAGAGCGCCTCGGTCCGAGCCCCGATGCGGCCGAGCATGGGGCTGTCCGGGTAGCTGTCGAACGTGCCGAAGAGGAACGGGAGCTCCCCGCAGTGGGTGGCCCCCAGGTTGGCCACGTCGGGCTCGGGACGAAAGTCCCACTGGTAGACGTACGCGTTGTTGCCGCCGGCGGCGTGGTGCGTGGCGATCTCGATCACGCCCCCTTGGAAGACCGTCTCGGTCTCCACGTCCGTCACGACCTGTGCGGGGGTTGCACTGGGACGCTGCGCCTCGTGCCGCTCGTAGAGCGCCTGGGCGTCACCACCGTGCAGGCTGACGAGGAAGTTCAGTGCTTCCTCACGCGTGAGCGTCTGACACGGCAGCTGTAGTTCCAGCGTCCGGGCTGGTCAGCGTGTTGCCGGGGCGGGCGCGCGCATGAGTACGGCCACCGTGATCATGAACGTTTGTGACGACGTATCAAGACGCGGTGGCCGTGGAGGCAACGATAGCCGAGCGGGCGTGGGGCGAGGCGTTCGGGAGGGCGATGCGGGCGGTCGCGGGCTGCTTTGTGCGACGTGAAGCCCGGGCGACGGCGGCGGAGTTGGTCGCGGGGCTGTTGCTGGAGGTGGACACGCGGAACTGCTGGACGCTCGCGCAGGTTCTGGGACATCCGGGCCCGCACCGGCTGCAGCACCTGCTCTCGCGCGCCCGGTTCGACCATGAGCGGGCCCGGCAGGAGATCGCCTGCCTCGTGATCGATGAACTCGCTGGCCAGAGCGTGGTGTTGGTGGCGGACGAGACGGGGGATGCGAAGTCGTCCACGGACTGCGTGGGCGCCGGCCGGCAATACTGCGGTGCAATCGGCGGTGTCGGACTGTGCCAGGTGGCGGTGCACCTGGCGGCGGTTACCGCGGCGACGAAGGTGATCATCAATCGGGCCCTGTATCTCCCGGCGGACTGGGCTGCGGACGAGGAACGCCGCGAGGTCGCCGGAGTGCCGCAGGAGATCACCTTCGCGACGAAGCCGCAGCAGGCGCTGGCCATGGTCACCGACGCGTTCGCCGCCGGCCTGAAGGCCCGCTGGTTCGCGGGCGACGAGGTGTACTGCGGGCGCGAACTACGCCGGGGCATACGGGCGCTGGGGCTCGGCTACACCGTTGGTATCGCCGCCACCTACCAGGTCATCGACGGGACCGGACGCCGGTGGGAGGCCCGCAAAATGATCAACAAGGTACGGCCCGGGCAGTGGATGCGCCGGCAGACCGGACACGGCACCAAGGGTGCCCGCGAGTACGACTGGGCCTGGCTCGATGTCCGCCCCGACGACGCTCCCGACGAGAACCGGAACGAGAAGGAGTCCGGGACGAGTGTGCTGGTCGCGCGGCGGCACCGCTACACCGGCGAGGTGTCCTACTTCCGCTGCTGGGCACCCGGCGACGTCTCGCTCGGCACGCTGGTGGAAGTGATCTGTCGCAGGTGGCGGATCGAGGAAACCTTCCAACTCGCCAAGGGCTTCACCGGACTCGACCAGGGCCAGGTGACCTGCTGGAACTCCTGGATGCGCTGGTCACTGTTCTCCCTGATCGCCGCCGCCGTCCTTGCCCTCACGGCCACCGCCGTCCACGACGCCGCCGAGGACGAGCCCGCGCTCGTCCCGCTGAGCTGCCCCGAGCTCATCCGGCTCCTGCGAGCCCTCGTGCTGCCGCCACCCGTCCGCGACCGCGAGCACGTCCTGCACTGGACCGCCTGGCGACGCCATCACCAAGCAGTCGCGACCGCCTGCCACCAGCAAAGACACCACCGTCACGACCAACCGTGATCAAGAACTACAGCTGCCGTGTCTGAATGCGTTTGTTGAACGTGAAGAAGGCGGTCATCTCGTCCCGCGTCGATCCGATGAGCAGGTCCTTGCCGGCCAGGGCGCCTGCCTCGAGTGCCTGCCTCCACGCGTAAGGCATGCCCGATCCGCCGAGCACCGGGTACATCGGCGGCGCGACGACACCGAACTCGGCCTTGTCCACCATGAGTTTCGAGTAGGCAGCCAACAACTCCTCGACACGCACCTCGCGCAGCGCGTGGGCGAGGTCCGCGGAGTCTTCAAGACCCAAGAGGCGCAGGTAGGACTTGGTGTTCTCGGTTGCCAGCTCGGGGTCCTGCGGTTCAAGGCCCCATGGACCACTCTCGGCGATCACCCGGCGGATCATCTTGCCGGTCTCCGGGTCGACCGCGAGCTGAAAGGCGGAGAAGGCACCGGCCGACTGGCCGCCGACCGTCACGGTCTCGGGGTCGCCGCCGAAGGCCGCGATGTTGTCCCTCACCCAGCGCAGCACCGCGCCCTGGTCCTGGGCGCCAAGGTTGTCGGCACCGATCTCCGGCAGCCGGAGATTGCCGAGCGAGCCGACCCGGTAGTTGGCGGTGACCACCACCATGTTGCCCAGCGCGGCCAGTCGGGCCCCGTCGTACCAGTCCCAGCCGCCCGAACCACTGGTGAATCCGCCGCCGTGAAACCACACCAGGACCGGTAGGGAAGCGTTGCCGTCCAGCACATGCTGGGGGCTCCAGACGTTCAGTGTGAGCGAGCCGTCTTCGTCCCAGCTCTGCTTCCGGTTGCCCATGACCAGCTCGAGCCTGGACGGCCCCTGGGGCGCGGCCGGGCCCGCTTGCACGGCTTCCCGCACTCCGCTCCATGCGGGGTGCGGCTGCGGCGGCGCGAAGCGCAGCTTCCCGACGGGAGAGGCGGCGTAGGGGACACCGCGGAAGGACGCCACCGCGCCCTCGACGACACCGTGCACTCTGCCCTTGTCCGTGGCCACGATCGGCCGGTTCTGCTGCGTCATCGCTCCTGCCTTTCATCCTGTGATGTGCTCTGTGACCGTTGTATTTTTAGGCAGCAGGAAGCAGCCAGAAATGGCATGCGCAGACACGGAAAGAAGACAGCTGGCGGGTTCAGAATGCAGAAAGAGCGCCATTCTCTCGGTGAAACGGACCGGAGGATCGCCGCGGTCCTGATGTCCTTGCCGCGAGCGTCCTGGCGTGCGGTGGGCGAAGCTCTCGGTATCTCCGAACGCACCGTCGTGCGCCGTGCCGCCACGCTGTACCACGACGGCACACTGCGCGCCACGGCCGTGCGCAACCCGGCATGCTTCCCCGACATGGTGCCGATGGCGCTGCGCATCCGCTGCCGCCCCAACCGCATCGCCGCTGTGGCCACGACTCTGGCACGCCGCCCCGACACGCTCTGGGTGGACGTCTTGGGCGGTGGAGACGAAATCTGCACCGTCCTCTTCCTCGACGGGGCCGCTGCACGCAACGCCCTCCTGCTGCGCGACCTGCCCGCGACAGCCGCTGTTCAGAGCTGGACCTCACATGCGCTGCTGCGCGTCTTCCCGGCCGGTTTCGCCTGGAACGCCGGCCTGCTGCCGAAGGAATTCGTGAGCCTCATGGACGACGCGCAGCCGCTCGCCACTGCTCCCGAGCCACTGCCCATCGATCGTCCGCTCATCGACGGGTTGATCGAGGACGGGCGCGCCACATACACCGAACTGGCGCACCGGACGGGCACCACGGCCCTTACCGCCCGCCGCCGGCTGGACACACTGATCAGCGGCCAAGTCCTCAGGCTCGCAACCGAGATCGACCTTGCCCTGCTCGGTGTTCACGCGGAAGCACTGCTGTGGATCACCGTCGCACCCGGCGGCCTCGAACAGGCCGGACAGGAACTCGGCCGTCACCCCCAGGTCCGTTTCACCGCTGCCACCACTGGGTCGAGCAACCTCCTGGTGGCCGCCGCCGCAGCCGATCTCAACGCTCTCTACACCTTCCTCACCGATTCGATCGGCACTCTTGAGCACATCACCGGCATCGAGGTCACCTCCATCCTGACCACCGTCAAGCGGACCGGCCTCGTCCGCCCCGGCAGTATCTGAACCCGCGAAGAACCCGCGAACCAGGGAATCCGGCGACGCCGACAGGGGACACGCGCACCCTCGGATCGGAAAACCTGCAGGTCGGCGTTGTCCAACGAACCGATTCGTTCGGGCTTGTGTCTCAGCGAACCCAGCCGCGCGGCCGAGTGCGCGGGGGTGCTGATGGCTGTACCGGCCGGCGTGGATCCGGCGGAACCGTGCGTCGAGCTGCCGTACGTGGACGCGGTGCACGGGTGTCGTCGGCGTCCGCTGCGGGACTGTGCGACGGGCCGGTTACCCCCGTAGGAACGAAGGGATGGTCGGACCAGCCCGCCGGTCGCCGGTCCAGCAGAAAACCTCGCTCGTGTGCTGGACATCCGGCCCCACAACAGGAGCAAGGGCTGCTCCTCAGGCATTCGAACTGCCCAGGTGCCCTGCCAGGTCGTGCAGCGTCCACTCGCCGCAGTGCTCTTCGGTACGGACAGGTCGCCGTCGAGGCATGCGCGGAAGGCGTTGAGCTCATTGCGCAGATGGTGAAGCAGAGAAGCCGAGTCCATGACAGGCGCCGCAGGCATGCGGACTCGCCGGGGTGTCTCGGCCGCTGCCAGGCATCAACGATGGACGCGAGCATCTGCGCACCCCGCTGCCCAGTAGGACATGGACCTGTCGGAGAGGGCTTAGGCGGTGCTGCTTGTGCGCAGGACTGTGGCGCGGAACGAGGTCACGAGGGGTCGCAGGTCGACTCGGTGCCATGCGGCCCACAGTTGGATGCATGTGTCGTGCCAGGGAAGCTCGCGCACCGCGACATCCTCAGTAGTGGCGCGCACCATGCTGTTTTGCACGAATGCGAGTCCGAGCCCGGAGGCGACCAGGCCGAGCGCGGTCAGCGGCTCGGCGGCGTCGAGGCGGATGTCGGGCGTGAAGCCGGCTGCCGTGCAGGCGGCGACGAACGTGTCGCGCCAGGTGGGGTCCTGGGCATTCTCGACTGCGATCCACGGCTGACCATCGAGGTCCCCGGGAGTCACTTTTTCCTGGCTGGCGAGCGGATGCCCTGCGGGCAGGGCGAGTAGCAGCGGGTCCTCGAGCAGAGGTGCGGCCAGCAGGTCGGGGTCATCCGCGGTCGGAGGTTCATGGACGAGCGCGATGTCGAGGCTGCGCTGCCGCAGGCCTTCGAACTGCTCGGTCGGCGAAAGGTTGTACAGGGCGATGTGGATGCCGGGGCGTTCGTTGTGCAGAGCGCGTAGTGCGCCGGGCAGGATGCCGGTGTGCATGGCGTCTGCGACGTAGCCGATGCACAGGCCGCCCTCTTCTCCGCGGCCCAGCCGACGGCCCAGGTTCTCCAGACGATCCGCATGCCGCAGTAGCGCGCGGGCTTCGGCCAGGAAGACCTGGCCGTCCCGGGTGAGCCGGATTCTCTGCTGGCCGCGTTCGAACAGGGCAAGGCCCAGGTTCTGCTCGAGTTGCGCGATCTGCCGGCTGAGCGGTGACTGGGAGATGTGCAGCCGCTCGGCGGCCCGGCCGACGTGTTCGGTCTCGGCGACGGCGACGAAGTAGCGGAGTTGCCGCAGGTCAAGCATGTCAGACCTCTAAGGACTCAAGTGTGTCCAAGTAAGTCTTGGACAGTCTCAAGTCTAGATCCTAGCCTCGAACGTGCCAGACCGACGGACCGCGCAAACGGCGCAGAAAGCACATCCGTCGCCACTCGCACAGCAAGGATCCGCACCATGTCCATCAAGTCCTTCCTGCCCGGCCGCCTGGGCTTCGGCACCGCACCGCTGGGCAACATGTTCCGAGCCATACCCGACGAGGAGGCCGCGGCCACCGTGGACGCCGCCTGGGACAACGGCATCCGCTACTTCGACACCGCGCCCTTCTACGGCGCGGGCCTGTCCGAGATCCGGCTCGGTGAAGCCCTGGCCGACCGCCCCCGCGACGAGTTCGTCCTGAGCACGAAGGTCGGCCGCGTCATCCTCGACGAGATCGAGGACCCCTCCGCCCGCGACCTGGGCGAGAAGGGCGGACTGTTCGAACATGGACGCCCCAACAAGATCGTCAACGACTACTCGGCCGACGCCACGCTGCGCTCCATCGACGAGAGCCTCAAGCGGCTGAAGACAGACCGCCTCGACATCGTGTGGGTGCACGACGTCGCGCAGGACTTTTACGGCGACGAGTGGCTCGCCGCATACGAGACCGCCCGTACCGGCGCGTTCCGGGTGCTGCAGAAGCTGCGCGACGAAGGCGTCATCAGGGCCTGGGGCCTCGGGGTCAACCGGGTCGAGCCCCTGGAGCTGACGCTGGACCTCGACGAGCCGAAGCCGGACGCGTTCCTCCTCGCCGGCCGCTACACGCTGCTTGACCACGAGCGGGCCCTGCAGCGGCTGCTGCCGACGGCGAAGGCTCAGAACGTCGACATCGTCGTCGGCGGACCCTACAGCTCCGGCGTCCTGGCCGGCGGGCAGCACTTCGAATACCAGAAGGCCCCCGCCCCTGTCATCACCAAGGTGGAGCGCATCAAGGCGCTCGCGGGGCAGCACGGCGTCGGCATCAAGGCGGCAGCGTTGCAGTTCTCCCTTGCTCACCCCGCGGTTGTCGCGGCCATCCCCGGCGCCTCCCGGCCGAGCCGCATCGTAGAGGACGTCGCCGCACTCGGCGAGAAGGTCCCGGCGGCCTTCTGGACGGCTCTGCGCACGGAGGGGCTGATCGCTCAGGACGCCCCCGTACCCAGCGCCTGACCTCCACCTCACCTGTTCGGGAGACGACCATGGCGACCACGACCGCAACCATCGACATCCCCGCGCCCGCCGCGCGCGTGTGGCAGCTCATCGGCGGCTTCGACTCCCTGCCCGACTGGCTGCCCTACATTCCCAAGAGCACGCTCAGCGAGGGCGGCCGCGTCCGTAGCCTCACGAACGAGGAAGGCGGCGTCATCGTCGAACGCCTCGAAGCGTTCGACAACCAGGCGCGCACGTACAGCTACTCCATTCTTCAGGCCCCGTTCCCTGTCACCGGCTACCGCTCCACCCTCACCGTGTACGAAGTGCCCGGCGGTCAGAGCCGTGTGGAGTGGTCCGGCACCTTCACACCGGCAGGGACAAGCGATGAAGAAGCGATCACCCTGTTCCACGGCATCTACGCCGAGGGCCTGGCCGCACTGAAGAAGACACTCGACGCGTGACACGACACGGGATGCTCGGCAGCGCCCACCGGCGTCCCATGGTGCCCGACGAGCGTCAACCGGGGACCCGGCTCGATCTATGACGAGGTGAGGAAGTACCTGCCCCGCGACCAGCTGCACCGGACGGCCGGTCGTGGGGCCCGGGCTCGCTTCATCGGAGGAAAAAGGGAAGGCGAAACAGCATGAGCGGACCTGTCAAGGTCTACCTGCTATGGCACGTACATCACCGGGCCGAAGAAGACGGAGCGATTCGGCATTTCACAAATCCCGATGACTTCCGGTCCGACGAAGAAGCCGGCGACGATGTCAAACACCTCGGCACTTATTCAAGCCGCGAGGTCGCGCAGAAACGCATAGAACGGGCCCGGAGTCTTCCCGGTTTTGCCGACGAGCCCGACTGCTTCTACGTCGAAGAGGCTGTGATCGACGAGGACCAATGGACAGAAGGGTACGTAACGGAACCCTGACAGCGCTTTGGTCGAGCTCCCGTGTCAGGCGGTGAAGCCGCCGTCGACATGGATCGAGGCTCCGGTGATGTACGCGCCGTCCGCACTCGCCAGGTGGGCGACGGTGGCCGCGATCTCGGCCGCTTCCGCATAGCGGCCGACAGCGGTGAAGCCGGCGATCATCTCGGCGTTCGGCCCGTCGGCGGGGTTGGCGTCCGTGTCGGTGGGGCCGGGGTGCACCAGATTGACGGTGACTCCACGCGGGCCGAGTTCTCGGGCGAGGCCCTTCGTCATCCCGACCAGAGCCGTCTTGCTCATCGAGTACAGCGCCAGTCCGGGGAATGCCGCACGCTCGGCGACATTGCTGCCGATGCTGATGATGCGGCCGCCCTGGTCCATGTGACGCACCGCCGCCTGGGACGCTGCGAACGGCGCCCGGACGTTCACCGCCAGAGTGCGATCGATCTCTGCCGACCCCAGGGATTCAAGTGGGCCAACGAGGAAGACGCCGGCGTTATTGACCAGGATGTCGAGTCTGCCGAACATCGCGGCGGCCTCGTCCACCGCGGCGGTGAGTGCCTCAGGGACCGCGCTGTCGGCTTGGATGGCAAGGGCCCGGCGCCCCCTGGCCTTGATCTGCTCCACGACCTCGCCGGCGCGTTCCGCGCTGTTCTCATAGGTCAGGACGAGGTCGGCGCCTTCTTCGGCCAGTCGTAACGCCACAGCGGCACCGATACCCCGGCTTCCGCCCGTGACCAAGGCCACGTTTCCTTCAAGTCGGTTCATGACGTCGAGCATTGCTGGCAGCAATGCCGGAAGCTGGCGGGAATCCGACCTGGCGTTCCACTGCCGGGAAGGCACCCTCTGACGGGTGGGGGCTGTCGAGTGTCGCCGGGAGTGTCGAATACGTGGGCTCCCGATCGACGTGAGAGTAAAGGCAGCGCATCCCAGGACGTCAGGAGCAACCCCATCGTGACCGTAACCGCGGATATGGCCATCTCCCTCGACGGCTGCGTCGCCGGCACCGACGTCGCCATCGACAACCCGGGAGGCGACGGTGCCGAGCCGCTCTTCGAGTGGATCCACAGCCTTGCGAGCTGGCGGCAGCGTCAGGGCATGACCGGCGGGGAGGAGAACCGCGACTCGGTGCTGATGCGCGAGTAGTTCGATGCCACCGGCGCGGTGGTCATGGGGCGGATGATGTACGACACGGGGGAGGAGTTCTGGGGTGACAACCCGCCGTTCAGGGCCCCGGTCTTCGTGCTCACCCACCGCCCCCGGCCGGCCCTGGTCAAGGAGGGCGGCACCACCTTCACCTTCGTCACCGACGGCATCCACAGCGCCCTCGACCAGGCGAAGGCCGCCGCCGGGGACAAGAACGTCGACATCGCGGGCGGGGCGAGAACGGTGCGGCAGTACCTCAGGGAGGGACTCATCGACGAGCTGCAGCTGCACATGGTGCCCGCGCTGCTCGGAGAGGGACTGCGGCTCTTCGAGGGACTGGGCGCTGGGCGGCGGAATCTTGAGCCGGTCAGGGTGGTCGACACGCCCCTCGCCACCCACTTGAAGTACCGCTTCGTGAAGTGACTCGGCACGGATGAAGCTCGGCCCCGGCAGCCCACTACTGCTGCCGGGACCGAGGGCCTTCGGCGGTCCAGGACGAAGTCCCGTGCAGGACGAGGGGGAGAGACGCGGCGTCGGCAAGTGGCTCGGGTCCGGGTTGTTCGCCGGAGTTGAAGACAGGCCTTAGGCGTCCTGCTACGTAGTTCCCCTGATGCCCTGATCTCTCAGGCACCGTACGGTCGTTGGGTGTCGGGCCCGGACCGAATGCACTGCGCCGAGGCTCGGCCAGACACATCCGTCCCGCACTGACGGAGTGAACATGAGGACGAAGCCCACGAGCCTGCTGTACGGGCTCCGCGCGAACGGATGGCTGGAGCTGTTCGTGGCGGGTGCCTCAGGTGTGGGGTGCGTGGGGCTGCTGATCGCGGGCGCCCGGGGCGCCGTTTCCCCGTGGTGGTGCGTGGCCGCGGTGCCGTTGGGAGCGTTCAATGCCGTAGAGGTCATCGGCTTTGTCCTGGCACGGCAGAGCCCCCAGCACGCCGGACCTGGCCTTTGACGGACGGCTCGGCAGACCTCTGGCCTACCAGATCGAGGACAGGCTGCGGGTGCCCAGCCGATCCTCGTGCGGGGTGTGACGGCCCTGGACCTCAGCCCGGTCGAACCGCTCGCAGTGAGGTTGGGAGACAGCCACGAGTGGCCCGGCGCCCCGGTGGTGGCGGGGCGTCGGGGCTGCGGTGGTTGTGGCTCAGGGGGTCGCGGCGACGAGTGTGTGTTCGGTCCCTGGCCGGGTGGCGCCGGTGTCGGTGTACATGGTGATGTCGTCGTCGGACCAGCGGATGACGAGGTCGTCGGTGGCCCCGTTTCCGGTGTAGTCGCCGGCCGTGAGGGTTTGCGCGTGAGTCCAGGTGCTGTTGGAGGCCAGCAGTTGCCGCGTGGGGTCGAAGTGCCCGCTGTGGCGGATGTCGCCGGAGGCCAGGAGGCTGGCGTGCTGCCAGGTGCCCGCCGAGCCGGGCAGGACCGGGCTGCCCGTCGACGGCTGGTAGGGCGGTCTCGCGCCCACCGTGCGATGGGCGGCGGCGTCGTTGAACAGGCTCTGGGCGTCCTTGCCGTAGATGGGCGCGTACGTCACCCAGTCGTCGTTGGCGTCGTTGCCGCCTCCGTTGTATCCGCCGGTGTTGCCGATGACCTTGCCGGTGCCGGTGGTGCGGTCGTAGTTCTCGATCCACGGGCCGCCGGAGACCCCTCCGTAGAAGCCGGTGCAGGTCATGCGCACCTGCCGGTATCCGGGCAGGCGCGAGGTGGTGACGTGGCAGCGGATCGCCTGGTGCTTCGAATTGACGCGTTCGGAGCTGGGATACCCGATGACCGTGACGTTGTGGGTGTAGTTGGTGGTGGGCGTGAACGTCAGGGCGCCCGTCACGTCCTCCACTTTGCCCCGGCTGTTGCGATCGACCTGCGCGAAGGCCAGGTCCAGGTCGGAGGTGGGCTTCTTGGTGTTCGCCGCGTAGCGCGGATCGATGTACGTCTGTGACACCGGGAAGACGCCGCGCGGCTGGTTCGCGGCGGACAGCCCGTCGCGGTACTGCGGCACGAAGATACGGTGGGTGGCCCTCTCCAGACCGCGGCCGCAGTGCCCGGCGGTCAGGACGATGTCATGGGCGGCCGTGTGCACCACGCTGCCCGTGCAGTACGTGCTCTTGCCACCCAAGGGCTTGCCGTCGTAGAAGAACGTGCCCACCATCGGGTGGCCGCCGAAGTGCTCGGGATGGGGCGTGCCGGTCGGTGGCGTGCCGCGCGCGCCGATGTGGGGCGCCGAGGCTGCAGGGGCCTGGCCGGGTGGGCTCTCGAGCGGGACCGCGTTGTCCATGCGGCTGGCAGTCCAGTACTTCTCCTCCTCGCTCAGGCTTGGGCCGCCGGAGGAGGTCGGGGAGACAGACGGGCGGCTGGGCTGGGCGGGAGTCGGCGTCGCCGAGGGGGCGGGCGACACTGCCGCCGCCCCGGGCCCTGTCGGACGGGCCATCGCTGCAGCGGGGACCGGCGGCACCGGAGTACCGGTCGCGGCAAGCGCCTGGCCTGTGCCGAGTATGCCCACGCACAGACCGAGCGCTAGGGCCGGAATCCATCTGGAACTGGAACTCAACGAGGTGTCTTTCCGTCTTGGAGAAAGCCGAACGGCGGTCAATACCGATCTCACATAATCGGACATATGTTCGACATGGTGGTGAGTAGCTTAGCGTCACCTGCGGCTTGACGCGGCGTCACAAGTCAGACAGGCGAGGCCTTGGACCGATTCCGCACCGCGGCAGTGGTGGTACTGCCGCTCCTGCTGCCCCTCCTGGCCGCCGGACCGCCTCCGCCGCCGGACCGGCACCGCTGCCGTTCGGCAGTGTCCGGTCCGTGCACCCCGGCCATACGCTGGCCGCCACCGCAGCGAGCGGACAGGCCGTGAACGGCGACGCCATTACCTCCCCGGTATTGCCGAAGGCCGGGCGGATGCGGATGACGGCACCCCGGCTGACGGCCGCCGTCACCATCGCCTGCGACGCCCGGCCCGGCACCTACCCGGTCACGCTGACCGGTGCCGGTGTCTCACGCCCGGCCGAGCGCGGGGCCCCGTGGGCACACGTACGCGCCGAACCGGCCGACGAGGCCGCGCGTCGCGCCTGCCGGGGCAAGGTCAAGACGAGCCCCCCGCCCGACCGGGAGGAACACTGGGCGGCGAACACCACCTGGCCCCAGTCGGAACGGGATGTCAGGTCTTTCCGTGCCGGCAGCCGTCACGATCACCGACAATGACGACGAGGGGCTGGACGGGTCATCTCCCTCTCGTCCCCCGCCTTCGCCGACCAGCCCGTCCCGCGCGGCGCACGAGCGGTCCTGACCGCCACCGCCACCCTCAGATGCGACGTTGCGTCAGGTCTCTACCCCGTCTATCGGCACGCTCCCGACCAGGGCAAGAACCGCCCGAACCAGCCATGGGCCCGGCTGCGCATCGCCCCTGCCTCCAGAACAAGTACCTGCCCCGCGCAGCAGGCGGCGCATCTCTCCGGGACATCCCGCACCGAGGTCGTGACCTGGGTCGCAGGTGGCGTAGTTCTCGCTGCTGTCGCGGGCACGGCACTCCTCCTCAAGCGCTTCCGGTCCCGCCGTGCGGACACCGCGGGGACGCCGCCACGCTCAATCGACTGACGCTTCGTCAAGTATCAGCCTGGGACATGCATTTGGAGCGTGCACAAATTGGCGCGAGCTCCCAATGAGACGACTGCGATACGACTGTCATCACCCCCACGGGCGGCGGGAGCTCAGGCCGGTGCGGTCTCCTTCGCCTGCACCAGGGCAGCGAACGGGGAGCGCTGGCGACCGGTGCGGCCAGACGGTCGTGTCGGTCCCGGACAGCCGCAGCCCAGCTCCGGCCTGAGGCTCACCAGTTCCGGGACGAAGACATCACCCGGCTGTCTCCCCGCAGGCACAAGAACCTCGACGTGCCGGGCGGCCCCAGTTCATCGCGCCGAGTGTGGCGGCGCTGGTACACCGTGACCCGGCGGCCGCGTTCGTAGGTTTCGGAGCAGCGGACGAAGTGTGCCTGCAGGACACGTTGTTTGGCCCGGTCGCGATCTGTGGTGGCGTATGGCGCGCTCTCGTCGCTGACGACGATGACGCGGTGTACGGCCGGCATGGCGTCCGCTATCTGTTCCGGGGTGCCCTCCACGCCGTTCAAGGTGCCGGATTCCAGCGGGCCGCGGACCAGCGCCAGATCTCTGGTCCCGGTGAATTCGGCGGGCGAGACAAGGGCGGTGTCACGGCGTGCCGCGGGGATGTACAGCACCACGTCACCCGCCTCACGGACCGCAGCGACGTTCTCGGCCGTGGACAGCACGTCGTCGACTCGGCCGGCCGCACTGCGCAGTGACAGCTCGACGGGAAGCAGCCCGAGAAAGGCGAGAGCCATGACCACGACGATCAGTCGGCGAGGTGGCGTGCGGAGGCGGAACGCGAGGGCGCGGCACGCCGCGCCGATGAGGAGGGCGAGCCCGAGGTGGCTGAACAGGACGTAGCGGGCCAGGTAGACGGGATGGGCCAGAGAGACGGCGAGCAGTAGGAGTGGAGGAAGGACAAGCAGTGGCAGGGCAACCGTGGTGAGCGGGAGTCGGGCGCCGCGGGGCGTGCGGTGGTCCCCTCTCGGGCGTGCGAACCATGCGCAGAGCGCGCCCGCGAGCAGCGTCAGTAGGAGGCCGAGCAGTGTGCTCCGGTGGATCGAGGGGATCCAGGCGACCTGCGCCGACTGTGCCTTGCTGGCCATGACGAGGGGCATCGTGCCGATCACGGCGGCAGACGAGGCGACCGCCCATCGCAGGACGGTCGCGCGGGGCAGGCGGGCGAGGGCGATCGTCACTGCGTGTGCGAACAGCACCAGGAGCGAGAACCAGTTGAGCAGTGCACCCGTCAGCACGGCCATGCCGTACGCGACCCAGTGGCCGGCGTCCGGGCGGTCGACCGCCGCGACCAGCAGCCAGCAGGCCAGTGCCACACAGGCCGCGACCAGAGAATACGGACGTCCCTCCTGCGCATACTGCTGGACCGCGGGGATCAGGGCGAAAGCCAGGCCCGCGGCCAGCCCCGTGCACCGGTCGGCCAGTCGGGTACCCAGGAGCGTGACCAGGGCGGCGGCGCCGGCCATGGCCAGAACGGAGGGCAGTCGCAGGGCGAGGAGGCTGTCTCCGAAGACGGCGAAAACGCCGTGCATGAACAGGTAGTAGAGGCCGTGGACGACATCGATCCGGTCCAGCAGGTGCCAGATCTCGGGAACGGTCCTGTGGGCCACCTGCCACGTCGCCGCCTCGTCGCGCCACATGCTGTTCTCGCGTCTGATCCCCCAGAGGCCAAGGAGAAGAGTGAGGGCTGTCGGACCGACCGCATCAGGTGTTGTTTTGGGCATGACAAATCCCTGGATCGGTGCGAAGGAGGAGGTGAGCGGAACGCCAGGCAGTCGCCGGACGATCCCGATCATGTGCAGCACGCTAGGCGGCGGGAGGGATCGGGGTCGTCACCTGCGATGACGACCCGGGGGGTCCGCCACAGGAGCTACGGTGGTCCCTGATCCGGCCGTTGGGCGTAGTCCTCCAGTGCCAGGCCGACCGGGAACAGCAGGGGCATATCAACGGCGGGCGTCACCGAGGCAGCGCTGCTGTTGTGGGGGCATGGGGATCAACGCTGACGATCGCCTCTCCTTCGTGATGGGGGTTGGCCGGGACTCATGTCGCGATATAGCGTTAGTCCTCTCGTCGTGCCGCTGGCTGCACCGCGCGAACCCCTTCGACAGGATCAGGACGGAAGCATGTCGCAGGAGATCTCGCCCAACAGGAAGCACCCCGGCCCCGGCTCGTCGCCCGAGCTGCGGGCCTCTCATGCGGACCGGGACGGAGTGGTGGACGTACTGCGTGTCGCGGCGGGGGACGGCCTGCTGACCGCGGCCGAGTTGGACGAGCGTCTGGAGGCTGCTCTGTCGGCGCGGACCGTCAGCGAACTGACGCCGCTCACCGCTGACCTGCCGCCCGTGTCGACCTCGACCGGAGCGGCCGTGGCAGAGGTCAAGGATGTGCTTCGGATCGACCGGAGGTTCAGTGCGGTCGAACGTGCGGGGCGCTGGGTGGTGCCGCGGAGGCTGGAGCTTGCAGTGGAGTGGTGCGAGGTGACACTCGACTTCACTCAGGCAGTGATTACGCAGGACACCTTGCGGATCGACGTGGACATGCAAGGCAAGACCCTGACGCTGGTCACCAAGCCGGGCATCGTGGTCGATGCCGATGCCCTGACACTGGAACACAGCAAGGTCAAGATCCGTCAGGCTCCGGCCCCTGGTACGCAGATCACGCTGCGAGTGGAGCTGGTCGGCAAGAAGAGCTTTGGTCGCGTCGTGGTGCGGTCCCCACGTCGGACGTTGGGACAGTGGCTGCTGCGCAAGCCCGCGTCCCTGCCTGCTGGCGATTGACTCTTGGAGCCCTTCTATCTTGATTTCTGCAGGCCACTGGCCCTGGTGTGAGAGGTGGGCGGGACCCTCGAGACGGTCGACGGCGTGATCGCCTCACAGCGATCGTCTGTCGCCGAGCGACCTCGGTGTTCGTCAGCACCAGCAGGATCCGCCACGACTCAACGCGCTGGGCAACCGGCCGGAGGTCGACGTCCTGGGCACGCACCGCTTGGGCCGGTTCGAACAGTTCGTCGCTCGTCGCCTGGACGGGTAGGCGGGACTTCGTAGGTGGAGCGGTCACGCACCAACCATTTTCGGGTCCGCCCGTCCGCCCGCCCGTCCGCCCGCCCGTCCTTCTGGCCGGAGCCCGTGCCGCACAGACATGTCCGCGCAGCCGTCGGCCCTCCCGTGGGGAGGCCGGGAGGGACGGCGCGGCCCGCCAAGGTGACAGCACACGGACGGGCCCAAGGGCGGGGGCCTCCGCCTGGGAGCAAGAGGATCACCGCCGTCACAGCATGGCACTGGATTCGGCCAGGCGACAGGGTTATGGCCGGAATCCGCCCACAGTGGCACGTCCGCGCCGTCCGGCCGCCGCCCATGGTCGCGAGGAATGTGGCGGGGCCTGGCTGGGCCCCGCCACACGTGGGAGGGCTAATCCCCGGACGTGATGTAAGCGTCGTACTCCTTCGCGCTCAGCAGGCCGTCGGAGCTCGGGTCCTTGAGGCTGATCTCAATCAGCCATCCGTCGCCGTACGGGTCTGTGTTGACCAACTCGGGCTCGTCGTTCAGCCGGTCGTTGCGTGCGGTCACCTGGCCGGCGGCCGGCATGTAGAGCTCGGTGACAGCCTTCACCGATTCCGCGGAACCGAACGGCTCGTAGGCCTCGAACTTCGCGCCGATGTTGGGTTGCTCCACATAGACGAGGTCGCCGAGCTCCTTTTGGGCGTGGTCGGTGATGCCGACGCGGGCCTTGCCGCCGCTCATGGTGAGGACCCATTCGTGGTCCTTCGTGTATTTGAGTTCTTTGGGGATGTTCGTCACACCCCAAGGCTGCTACAGGATGTGCTCATAAGGTAATAAATTCGACATGTCGAGTGAGTGTTGCCTCGAGAATTCCTCCGTGCGGCTTCGGGTCCCCTGCGCCGGGCACGTCTGGCAGAGGACCGGCGGCGGTGCCTCACGGCCACCGTGTAGCCCTCCGATGCCGGCGGATCGCCACCCCGGCAGGGAACACAGGCCGTCGCCCATCGACGTCTACGGTCGGCGAACGCGTACGGATGCGGCACACAACGCAGGGGAGTGGGATGAGGAGTTGAGAGCGGGCGCTGTCGGTGCTGGAGGCGCCGGGCGAGCGCGGGCGGGCGGCCGGGCGCGGCTGGACGCTGGACACGGAGCTCCTCCCGCCGCGCCAGCAGCAGGTGAACGCGCTGGAGAGCCAGTGCCAGGTGGAGCTTGCCGACCGGGAGGACCGCGCGGAGCAGCGGTTCTGGGAGGGGCCGCCCGTGCGGTGGGCGGCCCGTCTGACGCCGTACGGCCACGACCCTCGCCTACGGCTGGCAGAGCAGGTCAGGGCGGCATCGTGTGATCACGGGATCAAGCGGTGGCAGCGGTATCTGACGCAGGAGCAGATGGAGTCGGCGGCCTACGGGTTGTGGCTGCACCGGATGACGGGAGCCGCCGCGGAGGCCAACCGCTTCGCCCGCGAATACGGCGTCGCGCACAGCCCGGCTCCGGGCTCGGACGTTCGATGACTGGCGGGAGCCACCAGCCATCACTGCGGCACTGCTGCGGCGCTCTCGTCGAAGGCCAGGCCGCGCTGTTCGAGCTGCCGCGTCTCGTAGCGGCCCTCGATCGTGGCCTCGACGTCAAAGGTGTGCGCGACTGTTGCTGGGTAACCGATCAGCTCAAGCGCCCGACTGGGCAACGGCTGCTGAGCCGCCTCCTTCGATTCCCAGAGCAGGACGGTGCCCCACCTGTCTCACCAGACGATGACAGCGTGCACAGCGGTCCTCTTCCCTTGCGCGAGCGAGCGAGCGAGTGAGCGGACGGACGGGACGGGACCGGCTCCGACTGCCTACGACTCGACCGCCAGGCGCAGCCCCAGCCCGACCAGGACAGCCCCGGAGATCTGCTCCATCCGGCGCTGAATCGACCGCCGCTGGAGTACACCGCGGACCCGTCCGGCCAGCCAGATCAGTGGAAGGTACCAGAGCAGGTCGATCACGGCCCAGATCACCGAGAAGGCGAGCAAGGTCGGCAGTACGGGAGCTCCCTGCGGCACGAACTGTGGCAGGAAGGACACGGCGAACACGCCCGCCTTGGGATTGGCGAAGTTGGTGACCAATCCCTGCCAGTACGCCCGTCGGTGCGACACCGCCGCCGTTTCCGCCGGTTCCTCACCCAGTCCGTCAGGCCGCCGCCCCCGCCACAGAGCACGCGCCCCCATCCACACCAGCAGCGCGGCGCCGAAGATCCGCGTCGCGTCGTAGGCGACCTGCGAGGCCAGCAGAAGGGCGGAGAGCCCCAACGCCGCCGCGAGGCCCCACAGCAACACCCCGCACTCATTGCCCAGGACCGTGGCGATACCGCTTCTGCGGCCGTTCATCACCGCACGGCGCAGGATCACGGCCGTACTCGGCCCCGGGACCATCGCAATCAGAAAGGCCGCACCGGCGAACGCAATTACGGAACTGAACATGGGGTCAGCGTATCGAGCCCGCGACTACGAAACCCTCTCCGCTCCGCTTACCCTGCATGCGTTCGGTTGGCAGGGGAACGATGGAGGACAGGGATGCCGGTGGCGAACTTCCCGCCCCTGCGCGTGGCTGGTCGAGGGCGTAGCTGGTATCGCGGGGACTGCCACGTCCATTCCGTGCACTCGGACGGCGAGCTCACCCCGGAGCAGCTGGCAGCCGGCGCGTGTGCGGTAGGGCTCGACTTCATCGCGACCACGGAACACAACACCGCTGAGGCGCATGATGCTTGGGCTCCCCACGTCGATCACGATCTCCTGGTGGTCCTTGGCGAGGAGATGACGACCGAGACCGGGCATTGGCTCGCTCTCGGTATCGGCCCCGGGCAGGTGATCGACTGGGAGTACCGGGTGCGGGACGGGCTGATCGACCAGCACCTGGATCAGGTTCACGGAGTCGGCGGTTTGTGCGTGGCAGCGCACCCGCACGCGCCTTATCCGTCCGGCGGCTTCATGTATCCGTATCAGGGCTTTGACGTGGTCGAGGTATGGAACGGGCTGTGGACGTCGGACCGATCGTGGAATGCCGACAACGAGGCGGCCCTGGCCGAGTGGGGACGCAGCCTGGCCGCAGATGTCCACAAGGGTCAGTGGCGACCGGCGATGGGCAACAGCGACACCCATCTGGAGGGCCAGATCGGCATCCCGCACACCGTTGTGTTCGCCGAGGAGCTGAGCACCCAGGCGATCCTTGCCGGCATCCGCGCGGGTCGGAGTTGGATCGCCGAATCGGCCACCGTCGAAGTGTCGCTCACTGCCTCCGCGGGTGAACACCGCGCAGAGGTGGGCGAGCACCTCAAGACCTTGGGACAGAGGGTCGCTGTGCGGGCACACGTACGCGGTGTCCCGTCGGCGACCGTCAGCTTCCATACCGACCGGGGCAAGGTCCACCGCGAACCACTTCCCAGCAATGGCACTGGCACCGCCGAGTGGTTCACCACAGCGCAGGAGTCGGCTTTCATCAGGATCGAGGTACGTCACCCGCACGGGCACATGGCGGCGCTCACCAACCCGATCATCCTGTCCTGAACCTACGTGCTGATTCGTCGCAGGCAGATGAGGCTGCAGGCGAGCCGGAGCAGGCGCTGGTGCATCGAGCAGTGGGATCAGTTGGGTGACATCGCGCCGGTTTCCCCCGGTCACAGAGACAGCCAGTGGGGTCCCGCAACGATCCACGATCACATGGTGTTGAGAACCGGTCCTGCCGCGGTCGACGGCCGAGGCCAGACACCGGCCTCGGCCCCGTCCCGCAAGCGGCGCCAACCGGTCACCTCCGAGCACCCCACCACCTGAACGGGGACGTCTCGCCAGGCAACGCCTTCGCGGAGCACATGAACGATGCCTGCCAGCGCGACCCGGTCCGTCACCGGCGGGCGTCCAGGACGACGGTGGCGCCCGGCAGGACGGACCGGCAGCAACGAGGCTCAGGGAGCGCGGGCGAAGTGGCGGACAGCGTAGTAGTCCAGGTTCAGGTCGCGGTGATACTGCATAACGACCGGCCCTGACAATGGAGTTGCCGAACCTCCGTGTGCTTCCGGAGCATCGTGGCGACGATACGGCGTGGTCGCCCGCGGGAGTCCAGCATCCCCGTCCGGTATCCCGTCCGGCATCGGTGGGATCCCCTCGCCGCCGATGTCTGCTTCGCCGTCCGGTTCAGGCGCTCGGAGGCCCGAGCAGTGGCTGGTCAGACACTTCTCCACGGCCTGGGCGAGGTTGTGCCAGACATGCCGCCGGTGCCCCAAATCCCCAAATCCCCAAACCCGCACACTCGAAGGATGCCCAGCTCAGCCCGGTACCGTGACGAGACCAGCGTCAGACCCCTTTCATCCGCACGTGATTGGGCACGTTCGCGTGTACGCCGACACGAGGGACAACTCCTCCAAGGACGGGAACCGCTCGTACGCCGGATCACCACCCAGCGGGGAAGGGGCCGGTGTGGCTGTCTGTTCAGTGGCCGCCGGTGAAGATCTCGCGGACCTCGCGGATTGCGTAGTAGACCAGCACGTAGCCGGCCGCCGGGTCGGCCCACCACCAGCCGACGGCGGTGTTCAGGGCCAGGCCGAGCAGGACCGCGGAGGCCAGCAGGCCGTCGATCAGCGTCACACGGCCCTCGGTCTTGAGCACCGGGTTGTCCAGGGCGGCGCCGGTGCGGGCCTTGCCCGCGGCGAGGGTGAACATCACGACGGCGGTGACCGCGGTCCACCCGATGCCCAGCGGCGAGTGGCGCGGGTGGTAGCCGGCGGCCAGCACCCAGGTGGACTGCACCAGCAGGAATACCGCGAGCGCCCCGAACCCGACGCCGATCAGCCGCAGCGCGCGATGCCGACGTGCTTCACCGGTGCCCGACAGCTCCCAGATCACTACCGTCGAGGCGCCGATCTCGATCAGGGAGTCCAGTCCGAACCCGGCCAGTGCCACCGACCGGGCGGAGACCGCCGCGACAGCAAGCACCACGATGCCGATGGCGTTCCAGGCCAGCGTGGCGTACTCCAGGACGAAGCCCTGACGGAGAAGGGAATCGCGGGAGATCTCTTTCGGAGGGGTCATGTCGTGATTCTCTCCAGTCCGCTCTTGCCGCCGGCAGCCCCCGTCGCCCGAGAGCGGCGGTCAGCGTCGCACTGCAAGCACCCATGTGGCGCGTTGACGTCCACACCTTTGATCAAACGGCTGGAGCAGACAGGGGGGTGCCCACGGACTGCCCCGGAGCAGAGTCCAGACTTCCGTCATGAGCACCGAACGACGCCGACTCGGCACCGGCCCGAGCGCCATCAGGAGCATGCCCCCGGCGGACGAGTCCCCGCGGCTCCTGCCCATCGAACGAGCAGACCTTGCCGCACGCCTGCAGCCACCGGATCAGAACGAGTTGGGGCCCACCCGGCCGATGCGTAGGCCGCTTCGTACCCCTTGTGCGGAGGACTGACCGACCGCCCTTGAACGCCCGGTCGTGGGTTCGCGACGGGCAGACGGACAGACGGGCAGACGGGCAGACGGGCAGTCACGGCTGGGCGTCGACGCGCCCCGGTCCGGTGGCGGGAGTGACGACCCTACGTCGCGCTCACCGAGCCGCAGGACTGGTTTGCCGCCATCGATTTCACCGATGCCTCCGCGGCCACCGCCCGGATCGCGCAGGAGTTCAGCGGCTGGGCACCGGAGCTCACCGCGCTGATCACCGACAGTGACACCGTGCCGATCCTGCGCTCCCTCTATGCCCTGCCCATCGGGCGCCGGTGGGACCGCGTGCCGGGGGTGACCCTGCTCGGCGACGCCGCCCACCTCTCGGCCCCGAACGGCGAAGGCGCCAACCTGGCCATGTACGACGGCGCCGAACTCGGCCAAGCCATCGCCGCCCACCTCGACGACGTCGAAGTCGCCCTCACCGAGTACGAGCAGGCCATGTTCCCCCGCGGCACCGAAGCCGCCACCGACGGCACCCAACTCCACGAGTTCCTCTTCAGCGACAACACACCCCTTCCTCTTCGGCGACAACACACCCCACAGCCTGATCGCCCCGTTCATCGAAGACGAGCAGACCCCATGAGCCGCTTGCCGAGGTCACCACGGTGACTGTCACCTCTTGCTCAGGTGCCCCCCCCGCGGGCGCGGGGACGACACTTCTTGACCTGCGGTGATGCCGGCAAGGGTGCCCGGTTTCCTTCGCCTGCTTCGCCTGCATCGAAGTTACGGGCCGCATGAGTGGTCGATCGTGCTGTTGATGCGGTCGATGATCCTGGACGAACCTTCCTCTGTTTCCCCCAAACTCCTTCGACAGAGTGGAAGCGGGCTGGCAGGCTGCGCACATGACCTACGGAATCGAGTCCCACTGCGTCCGGTGAGCGCCCAGGAAGAGCGTGACGCGCTCACCCTCCCGCTTGCCTTGTACGACCACGTTCCGCGCGTGTTGCGCGAGTCCCCCGACGGAGTCCCGCCCCGGCGTGGCGACTCCCAGCGCTGAGCCCGCTACCGGATGACTCCGCCACCCTGCACCGCCGCTGCGCTCGGCTCGGCGTCGGGGACCGCCACAAGCACTTGATCCGGTCAGCCGTCTCCAACCTGGCACTGCAGGCCGGGCAGCATGACGCGGCCCGGTCGCTGGGCCGGCAGCTGACCCGGACCGGCACAACCGTGTCCGCCGTCACCGCTGGCCTCGCCCTGCTCATGCGCCTCGGCGAGTCCGAAGACGTCCCGTATCTTTCCGCCCTCGGCCTGCTCCGGGAGCTCACCCGCCCGGCCATTGACGCCCTCGACATCCTCGACCGACGGTCCGCCGCCGTCATCTGGCTCATCGGCCTACACCCGCCACGACGAACTGCGGCCACTCGTCCGCGCCCTGTGGGCAGGGGATCCCCAAGCGATCCGTACGGAGCTGGAAGCGTTCTCTGCCGCACCCCGATTCCTCAGCACCACGGCTGCCCGCCGGATCGAGGAGGCCACCCGGCTGCCCGGCCTGCTCGACCAACACCCCTCCGACACGGCCCTGCTCGCCCGGGCGGGCAGACTCCTCGTCCGGATGGGATGCACGCGCGACACCCCGACCGACCTCCTCGCCTACCATGACGCGCTCACCTTGTACGAAAGCGTCGTCACACGGGCCAGGCTCCTGCCGCCGACCCTCGACCACCACGCCACCCTGCTCTCGCTCGCCCTGGACCTGAGCGGCGGTCCCGGCATGCTGCTGGACTGGCCTCCCGGTCGGCGCGCGGCGTTGCTGGAATCACTCGGGCGGCTACTCGGCGAACCGCAATGGGCCTCACTGGCGGACACCGACGCAGACGAGGCGGACCAGCGGCTGCGGGCCGGCTGGATCCGGCGCACCGGGCGACAGCCCTTCATGCGCCCAGCCACGCCCGGCAGGCTGCGCGTCGAGATCGTGGCGGGCGACCCTGTGGACCGGGAACCCGTCGAGACCCGCATCCTCCTCGACGAGCGTCCCCTTGTCCCGGCGGTCTTCGCCCGCCCCGGATGAGGAGAAGCCGCCGGTCGTCTCCTTCGACGAGACTCAATCGCTGCCGTTCGTCGTCGTGCAGCACTTCGTGGCTTCGTCGCGGCCAAGGTGGAATGGTCCGGATCGCAGGTCAGCCATGAGGGCTCAGCAGGGCTCCCTGACCGGGATTACGAGTTCAACTCCAGTAGTTCGGGTTGCGGTTCCGGTCGCTGCGCTGGTGCGGTCTTCGGTTCCCACAGCTTGATGGTCTGCGTGTAGCAGTGGACGACTGAGGCCATCGCCAGAATGAGAAGTGGTCCAAACACCCACGGATGTTCGGCCATCTTTATCGGCAGATAGCGATATGACACCAAGAGCGCGGCGAAGACCGTTGCACTGTAGGTGACCAGCCGGATTCCTGACCGGTCCCAGCCACGTTCGAGCGTGCGCAGTGCTGCCTCGATCGTGAACGCAAACACCACGCCGGCAACGAGATCCGCACCGTAGTGGTAGCCGAATCCCAGCGTTGCGCCGAGCGTGGCAATCAGCCAGAACGCGCCTGCGAATCGCAGAATCCGTGGGCCCTTGCGGGAGTGAATGAAAATCGCGGTAGCCCATGCTGTGTGCAGGCTGGGCATGCAGTTGCGTGGAGTGATCTCGTCGAATGGCATCTGGTGCGGGGTACCGATCGGCGGCGGCGTGTTCGGCCACAGGTTGGCCACCGCCCAGTGCCCGCCGTCGGCTCCGTAGGCGAAGATCGGTCCGACGACTGGGAAGATCATGTAGATTGCCGGCCCGACGAGGCCGATCACCAGGAACGTACGCACCAGATGATGGCCCGGGAAGGCGCGCTCCACCGCCACGTCACGCAGTTGGTACAGCGCGAAGATGACCGCGGCTATCGCAAGCTGAACGTAGACGTAGTCGAGAACATGTGCGCCGATCGGGCCGGTGGCCGTGACAATCCGACCTACCACCCACGACGGGTTGCCCAGCGCGTGATCGGCGGTTGCCACGTACTGGTCGAGCACCGCCGGGCGGGTCTTGGAGGTGATGAGTAGCCAAGTATCGCCAGTCTTGCGCCCGGCAACCAGTAGCAGGCCCAGCCCGACACCCTTCAGTAGCAGGACACGTTCCCGGCCGGTGCGACGCGTGACGGCGATGACCGCATAGCCCAAAATCACCCACAACGCGCCGTTGCCGAAGGGGTGGCCTTCGGTCACCTTGGCGCCGACCGCCCACCGCACCAGGAAGAAGGCGACGTCGATGCCGATCGCGGCACCAGCCGCGATGAACCGTTGCCGCCAGGTGAGCACCACCATCATCAACGCCATACCGGCGTACAACAGGAAACCCGATTTAGGGGCGAATATCACCTCTTGCGCCTGATTGGTGATCGGCCCCGGCAGGCCGTAGTGGCGCGCGGCGATCTCCAGCGCGACGAGGAATCCGAGGGCCGCCACACTCGTCGTGGCCCACAGCAGCGCCCGCGGTTGACGCCATGTGGCGAACGTAATTCTGCAGCGTATTCGCGAAAACGCCCGCGACGCTCTAGGTATCAATGGTTTGGCCGATTTGTTAGATGTTGGTCAAATGGGTCACTCTTTGTGCCGGACAGCATGGTTTTCCGCTGACGGGCAGGTGATCTGGGCACTCGTCGTGAGTTCGAGCATGCTAGCGGAGCGGTGCGGGTGGGCTTCGCCGGTCAGCGGTGGTGCGAAGGCCAGTCGATCCTGCGCTCGATGGTCCAGCGCCTCGGGAATGGCCTTGAAACTCTCGACGCCTGGCGGACATCGAGGACGTCACGGGTTACCCAGTGGCTCTTGGAGGGCATTCCATTTCGATAGTTGGTAGTCCGGGATACTTTTGTGACGGGTGGCGTCGACGGTCGTTGCACAGGGTGCGAGTGCTCGTCGTCCGTCCGCCGAGATCGTCCGGCCGTGGTGTCCCGCCCCCGGTCCGGCTGCACGACCTCCACGTCAAGCTTCTGCTGCCGGATCAACTCATCCACCACTACTCCCGAGCCCGATCGCCTGATGCGACACCATCAGTGATCGTATCGGGCGCGACGCCGCGCGGGGACGCCGTTCGCGAGTCTGGTATCCGGGGCTACCTTGACCGCATCCGACCATGACCTGGAGGGCCCTGGCCACGACGATCGGGCAGCAGCCTTCACGACTGAACTGCTGTCCCGCCTGGACCATGTCTCGGACGTTGCTGAGCCGCTGCCTTTCGTGCTCCTGGAGGGCTTGCACCATCAAGCTTCGTCGGCGAGTCCGTTGACCCACTTCTGGGCAGCCGAGAGATCGGGCGCTGTGGCTGCGGGCTCGTGTGCGAACCCGTTCAGCTCCTCCAACCCTCGCGGCTCCGCCGGGCGGAGGCGGCCGGCGCCGCTTGCCGTACGCGGCGAGCGGATCGTCGGGGTCGGTGCGCGGGACAGCATGGGAGGGCTGGTTCGGGGGTCCGGGTCGGCGATGCCTGCCCATGCGCTCGATGGTCTCAGGCGGCGACCGTGGTCGGGCGGGCGGAGGTGAGATCCCGCGCCCTGCCGCGTACGTTCGCGACCGCGGCGCTCTCATACGGGCGGGCCGCGTCCAGCAGCGTATTGAGCCGGGAGACGACGAGCGTGGAGCCGACGCGGGCCGCTTCGTCGAGCGCGTGCTGGGCAGCGGCGGACCCCGCTCCGGGGCGCCCTCGTCGAACAGCGCAGCCGCGAGCCCGATGCGGTCCATGACCTTGATCCGGTCGAACCCGAGCTTGGCAATGTCGGTGAGTTTCGAGAGTGGGAGGCATGGCCTGCGGCTGTTGGACCCACAAGCACGGCGAAGCACTGGCTCAGCTGATCGCCGACCTTCCCTTCAACACCTCGGGCAAGCTCTGGATGGTCGACCCGTACAACGACACGGTTTTCAACGAGCAAGAGGCCGAAGCCGCACTCCGCGAAATCCCGGATCTCCTGGATCGCTGCACCGACGACTCTCAAGTCGAAGCGGTCCGAGACCTCACTGCCTTCTTGGAGGACTGTGCTACGACTCCAGGCAGCTATCTGGTCTTCGTCGGAGACTGATCCGCCAAGCGGAAGGTGGGAAGAGCAAGGTTATGAGCCCCCGCGATGGAGACGGGGACGAAGCGGGCGATGGCGTGGTGCCGGGCCGCCCGATCGTCGTCCTGGCAAGATAGCGGCATGGAACGTGTGCTTGGAATCGGTGGGTACTTCATGCGGGCTGCCGACCCGTCGGCCCTGAGCGCCTGGTATCGCGATTGCCTGGGCCTGGACGCGGATGAGAACGGCCTGTGGCGTCAGGGAGCCGGGCCGACGGTGTTCGCGACGTTCGAGTCCGAGACCGACTACTTCGGGTCCCGCGCCCAGCAGACCATGCTCAACTTCCGGGTCCGCGACCTGGATGCGATGCTCGCGCAATTGCGCGCCAAGGGAGCGGACGTGGCCAAAGAGACGCAGGACATGGAGGGTGTCGGTCGATTCGGCTGGGTCACCGATCCTGAGGGCAATCGGGTCGAGCTGTGGCAGCCCGCCTGACCGCGACTTCACGCAGTCGGTGACGTGGTGATGGACCACCAGGTTGTCGCGGTGTGAACCTTGGCCAGGCTCGCACGGTCATGTCCCATTACGTCTTCTGCGGGCTGTCGCGGGAACACCTTGGTGAGCTTGTCACCGAACTCGCGCCGCAGTGGGAGGCGCGATGCGAGTCCGGACGCCGGCGCGGCCGAGGTTCTGGATGGCGAGGAGCCGGTAGCCGAGCACGTACATCTGTACTTGACTGGCGAGGACACCACCCGCGACGTGATCCATCGGTTCAACGAGATCGGCCTGGCCTGCCTGAATGCTCAATGGGCGGGGAGCCGTTCCCGCCTACTCAGCCCTGACGGCGAAGACTTCGTCATCTGGGCGGCCACCACCCGACCGGTCAAACCCGGCCAGTACTTCACCCTCTGGTCACCGTACTAATCACCCTCCTCGACGGCGTGCAGGTCACGGCTGCGTGGCGAGCCCTCGACCAGGTGCAAGAGCGCGTCATGGAGATGGCCGTTGGTGGCCAGCACCGTCATGTCGCCTTCCAGTACCGATGCCCCGCCCAGGTCGGTCACCCGGCCGCCTGCCTCGGTGACGATGACAGGCATCGGAGTCACGTCCTCGTAACCCATCGGCGGCCCGGCGATCACCACGGCATCGGCCCGGCCGGTGACCAGATCCACGATGCAGCCCATCGAGGCCATCAGGAAGACCTGACGGTGGAGAGCGGTGAGGAGTTCTTCCGGCCAGCCGGCCGGGTTGAGCGCCTGGGTCCTTGCTCCGCGGATGCGGGTCCGCTCCGTGACACGGGCACGGTGGCCCGCCCGCAGGTCCGGGTCCGGACCCGTCAGCACCCAGCAGCCCAGCCCTCGTCCGGCCACGATCATCTGTTGGCTCATCGGCATGTTGATCACGCCGATAGCCGGACCGTGCTCGTCCTCGTAAGCGAGATCGTTCGAGAACAGCGGCCACCGGCGGGTGAAGGACGTGGTGCCGTTGATGGGGGGTCGATGACCCATCGGCGTCCGGATGTCCCGCTGGTCGCACCTCCCTCCTCGCCGAAGACGCCGTCCTCCGGGACGCGGCGGCCCAACTCGGCTCTGATCAGTTCCTCAACCGCTTCATCGACTTCGGTGACCTCACTGCCGTCCTCCTTGCGGCGACTGTGCCAGTCACCGAAGAAGCCCTTCACCGACACCTGCCCGGCACGGCTGATCAGGCGCACAGCGAAGTCAAGAAGTTCGCGGTCAGCGGGCGGAGCGTCGAACGCATAGTCCATCCGGTGAGCCTTTCACGCTCCACCGATGGCGTCAGGATGCGTCCGGCTTCCCTCCACCTGCCCCACCGAGTGACGTCAGCGCGTGCGACAAGACGGGGCCTTCGATCGGTGGAGGGGCGTTGGGACGGGTTACGAACTGCAGGCAGTCATCGCCGAAGACGAGGTGCTCCGTGGCGCCTCACGGGAGCTTGCCTGCCGCTCGGGTGGCCTCTTTCGGCCATGGACTGCCGCTGATGCCGATGACGGGCCGGCTCTTCGACGCTGCAACGGACGGCACCGAAGGCCCTCTTGGCTTCTGGAGGCTTCCGCCGCTTCCTCCCGAGCATGCCCTGGCCCCGGTTTCGGCACCCCGGAAACCGATTGAGCGTGCGATCCCGGCCGTGGTACCACTTCGTGATTCGTAAGATGATCACAAGACGCATAAGGGGTCGGTGAGCGTGGCGCTTGGAGAGCTGGTGAAACTGCGGGCGATGGGTCCCGCGGACGCCGAGGCACTGTGGCACTGGAACCACGACCCCCAAGTCATGCGGTGGATGGACGACACATATGCCCAGCCGGTGGAGCGCGTCCGCAAGTGGCTGGAGGAGCGCCCCCGCAACACCTATGGTGACTTGCTCCTTGGCATTGAGGCGCTTGCCGACGGCCAGCTCATCGGCCTGGTCATGCTGCACGACGCGGAGCCGGAGAAGGGCATCGCGAAACTCGATATCTACCTGGGTGAGAAGGCGTATTGGGGCCGCGGATACGCCACCGATGCGGTGCGGACGATCTGCCGCTACGGCTTTGAGGACATGCGCCTCCACAAGGTGACGCTGACCGTGGTTACCGAGAACCATGCCGCGCGCAGGGTCTACGAGAAGGTCGGCTTCGTTGAGGAGGGCCGTCTTCGCCAGGTCTTCCGCCGTGACGGCAAGTGGTACGACATGTTCACGATGGGGCTGCTGGCGAGCGAGATTTGCTGAGGCTCGATTTAGAAGTGGATCAAGATCTGCCGTGATCCGCCCTTGGGACTCGGGGATTTGACGAACGAGCGCCCTCGCTGACGCTATCCGCGTGTAGCAGCAAGAACAGCAGACCGCCCCGCCCTCCACGCGGATGGGGCTTGGTCGTGTCATAGCTTCGCAATCCTTTCCCCCCTTCCGTCCTGTCTGCCCTACGGTGTCCCGACTGGCTCAACCCTGGGGGAATCTGTGCGTACCCGCATCATCAGCGCCGTCCTGCTCACCGCTGCGGTCGGCGGTGTCGTCGCCTGCCAGCCGACCGACGGCAGCAAGACCACCGGCACCCCGGCGCCAGGCGCCACCACGGCAGCGTCGAAGGACGACAAGCCCGCCGCGGCCGCGCACAAGACGGTGCCCAACTTCGTTGGCATGGGCCTCCAGTCCGCGCAGGACGCAGCGCAGGAGCAGGGCTTCTACTCGCTGAAGTCGCACGACTCGCTCGGCCGGGACCGCATGCAGATCCTCGACCGCGACTGGAAAGTCTGCTCCCAGAACGTGAAGGCCGGCACATCGCAGGCGACGGACACGACGATCAACTTCGGGGCGGTGAAGCTCGCGGAGAAGTGCCCGGCGAAGGATGAGTCGGCCCCGTCTGCAGCCGGCGGAACGATGCCGGCCTTCAAGGGGAAGTCGGTGAAGGCGGCGCGGGCCGCTCTCGACCCGAGCACGTCGATCACGGTGAAGGACGCGTCTGCTTCGGATCGGCTGGTGCTGATCGAGAGCAACTGGAAGGTGTGCACGCAGTCGCCGTCTGCTGGTACCGCGCTCAGGGGGCAGCCGGTCGCGTTTACTGCGGTCAAGTTCGAAGAGTCCTGCTAGGCCCTGTCGTCAAATTCCCGTCTGCCCCGCGACGCCATGCACGCCCTCTCGCCGCACCGGGCACAGACCCAAGTACGTCCAGTACGAGGGCCTGTGCCCGGCACGCCGAGAGCACGCACCTGACGCCGCAGGGCCCGCCCTCCGGGCGGACGACGGGAATGTGACGACAGGACCTAGCGGACGCGGCGCAACGCACCCGCAGCCACTCCGCGGAAGGGGGTAGCTGCGGGGGCGTGCCCTGCTTCGTGAATGGCGGTGTCCCTACATCTGCTCGGCAACGGAGCGGACGTGCCGTGATGATCGTGGTCGGCCCGATGACGCCGGCCATGGGCCTGCTGCGGGGGCTCGCGGCAGGGGCCCGCCCGACCTGTGCGGATCATGGCTGTTGCTCTCTGGCGGTGGGCAGTTTCGCCGTGTAGCGTCGCTGTCAGATGTCGTGGTTCGCAGTACCTGCCCGCGCTCCGGCGCGGGCGCTTTGCTGTGCAGTGCCGGACCAGGACGACCACCTCCGGGTCCGCGCGGTGCGGATCCCGATATCGACTGGAAGGCACCAGCATGGCCAGCGGAACCGTCAAGTGGTTCAACGCAGAAAAGGGCTTCGGCTTCATCTCTCAGGACGGTGGCGGACCGGACGTGTTCGCGCACTACTCCAACATCAACGCCAGCGGTTTCCGCGAGCTCCAGGAAGGCCAGGCGGTCACGTTCGACGTCACCCAGGGCCAGAAGGGCCCGCAGGCGGAGAACATCACGCCTGCCTGACCCTGAAGCGGACGTACACCAGGGGCCCGGAGCGCGCGCTCCGGGTCTCTGGTCCGGCTTTGACGGCTACTTGCCGATCCGCTGGGACGCGGCGAACACACGCCGCCTGGCTTCCCTGGTCCGGGCCTGTACGCGCTTTGAGCGCGGCCGGCTCGTCGAGCGGCCGGAAGGAATCGCGGCATGACCGGCCTCCACACCGACGAGGAGCCCGCCGAGCACTGGCGCTTCGCCTGCTACCTGCAGGCCCTGGAGGCCGTCGCCGAGGCGGACGAGGCCGCCCTGGTGGCCGCCGTCCTGCGCGACCAGGACGTGACGATGGCGGACAGCGCAGTGGGCCGCCATCTGGATCGCCGGGCTGCCGACCTGCTGACCGACCGTCCGTTCACGGCCTGGGCCCGGACAATGACCGAGGTGGTCGCGGATCGCGACTTCCTTGCCCGCCGTCTGCGCGAGTGGACCCTGCTCAGAACCATCGCCCTGGGCAAGCCATGGGCCGCAGAGGACCTCACCAGCGCATCCGACTGGTTTCAGCGCAGGGCCGCAACCATGCAGATCGTGGCCTCACCCGAGGCCCTCGGGCTGCTGGCCGAACGTGGACGAACTCGCCGCGTTCGAAACGCAGCGAGCCGTCAGCTACGGCACAGTGACCAGCCCAAATGACTTGATCCACAGGTCTTGACGCTTCCCCGTGCCGGTTTCGAGCGGCTTTTTGGCCAGGCGCTACGGTCTAGGGATCGCGCCACTGCCTGCTTCCGTCAGGGGGCAGAGAGGGCAGCGGGGGCTGTGGGGGCCGTGAAGGCGGTGACGAGTGCCCGGACGCGTTTCCGGAAGTCTTCGTCCTGGCGAATGATGCGGTCTTCCACTCCCGAGCGGATGATCCGCGCGTCGCCGTCGGCGAGGACGGACAGCCGGCGCAGGTGGTCGGCGGTCAAGGCGGCGACGCCGAGGGCCTCCAGGGCGTCGCAGGCACCTGTCGGGTCGGCTTCCTGTTCGGCGGACCGCAGGACGGCCGAGGCGAGCCCCGTGCGGTCCAGCGAGGCGGGTTCCGCCACGGCCGTGAGGGCCAGCACCGCGGCCGGCGTCTGCACGGGATTGTCGAGCAGGGTCTGCAGGCGGGAGGTGAGCGGCCGCCCCGCCGGGCCGAGGAGTGCCGTCGTACGAGCGGCCCGGACCGTCGACCACTGGGACCAGGAGTTCTGTTCGGCCCGGACGAAGACCGAGTCCAGGGCACCGACCACCGCGGCGGCGTCCTCCGTGACATGCCACAGCGCCTCGGCGAGCGCAGTGTCCGCGTCCAGCGCCGGCGTGATCGTTTGCCGTCCGGGCCGCTGAGCGCCTCACGTAGGGCCGGGGCCAGGGCTGCCGCCCGGGGACCGAGCGTGCCGGTCGTCCCCACGGCCTCCCTGAGCCGGCGGCCACCGCTCCGAAGCTCCCGGTCGAGGCACCGCACCAGAGGCTCGTGCTCGCCGACGAGGTCGTACAAGGCCTTCGCCGCCGGGAGCGAGCCCTTCCCGGCCGCTGCCCGCAACACCGCGACCGCCTCGGCGCGTTCGCCCGGCGAGCTGTCGACGGCGATGGCGGCGATGGCCGGGGCGACCTGGCCCGGGAAGTGCGCGAACGCCTCGTACAGCTCGGGCAGCGCCGACGCGGCCCGGGCGCCCCACCCGCCCAGAAGCCTCGTCAGCAGCCCCGGTTCGTTGCCGCTCAGCGTCTCGGCCCGGACGAGGCGGCGCCGGATCGCGCCGAGGAGTTCGCCGTTGTACGGGAAGGCGGAGTCCGACGGACGCAAGAACCCGGCAGCGGCGTCGAGCGCCCGCGGCCGTCGTCCGAGCCCGCCTGCCAGGAACGGCGAGGCCTGGGCGGGCGCGACAAGGACGAGCGCGGCCAGCGCGCGGTCCGCGTGGTCATCCGCCTGCTCCGGGTTCCGGCCGGCGAGCGGGGCCAGGACGTCCGCGGCCGCTGCAGCGGCGGTGCCCCGACGGCCCAGCAGCGACGCCATCGCGACCACGGCCTCCTCGTCGACGGCCGCCGCACGGAGGCCGGCCAGCAGCCGCCGTGGAGCGCCGCGGGAGAGCATGCAGGCGCGGTCGGCCGCCCACAGGGCCTCGGCCCGCACCTCGGCCCTGGCGTCGCGCAGGGCGGCGTCGACCAGCGCGAACGTCGCCTCCCGGTCCGCGAGGCGGTCCCTGTTCAGCAGGGCCTCCACGACGGCCGCGAGCGGCTCGTCGCGTTCGAGGTCGAGGCAGTCACCGCCGAGCGGCTCGGCCGGCAGAAGGGACAGCATCGTCGCGTGATGCGCCTCGGTCCAGGGCAGGTCCGCATCGAGGCAGGCGAAAACGGCGGCCATGCGTATCCCGGCCGGCTGGGACGGGTCCAGGACGGTTGCGGCCGCCGCCGCGCCGGCCGGCGGGTCGAGCCGGGAGATCCCGGCAAGGGTCTCCGAGCGCACCAGCGGCTCGGCCTCCTCCACCCAGCGCCTACGGAGGGCGGGGAGCACGAGCGCGGTCGCACGGGTGTGGGACACCGCCCACACGGCGGTCCGGCGGACCTCCGGCTCTGCGGCGTCCAACAGGGGCAGGAGCAGCGGAAGCTGTCCGGCCACGGCCGCCCGGACCGTGCCCGGTGCCACGCCGTGCTCGTCCTCGCTCTCGGCCATGCCTCCGAGCAGCATCAGCACGTCCGCCACCTGGCGGCCGGTCACCGCGATCCTGGCCAGGAACGGCGCCACTTCCGCACTGGCGGCATAGACCGTCCCCTGATGCAGCACGCTTCCGTACAACTCCGACAGCGCCTCGCCCGCCGCCCCCGCGCCGCTGCCGGCCAGGGTCCGCAGCAGATCGGGGAGATCCTCCGCGCTCCCGTAGGCGTGGCTGAAAGAGGACCACAAGTGGGAGTCCAGGCCGTCGAGCGGGTGTACGAGATCCATGCGGTGCATGGTGCCAGCCACGTCTGACATCAGAATCAGTCAGTGACGGACAGCCTGTGCCACCAGTGACCGCAACCGTCGGAGCAGAAGCGCTGAGTGCGTCGAACCACTCGATGTCCCCTGACATCGGGCGAATCCCCGGGCGAGTTCGTTGAGCATGACGTCGTGCTCGGTCATGACTGCCTCCCGTGGGACAGGCGGCGCTCCGCCGCAGAGTCGGGGTCAGTGGAACCAGACGACAAGTCGGACGTTGTCCGCTCCGTGGAGTTCGCTGAGTGTTCGCATCACGCTCCAGACAGGTCCCCAGTGAGTGCCGTCTCCGGCGGCCATGGCTCGGCTTCGCGTGCCGGAGCTGTCTGCTTCCTGCCAGTCGGTGGAGGCGAGTTCGGCCCAGGTGATCTGCGTTGTGCCATGCACGTCGGCTGAGCCACCGTAGGCGGCGTACTCGGTTCTCAGCCCCTCGGACGCGTCGCTCGGAAAGCCGCGGCCTTCGGCCAGAGGGCGGAAGCCGAAGGAATTGCGGATACCGAAGAGGCAGGCGAGGGCGTCGTAGGCGTTGCCGTTGTTGAGCAGGAACAGGTCGATGGCGGCGTGCCACACGGAGTCCTCGTCGTCGGGGCCCCAGAGGCGGGCACCCGGTCGACACTCGATCAAGCCGCTGACGTCGGTAGACATGCCGGCATCCTGCCTGCACGCGCGGTGACGCGGCATCCGCATTTCCCCTAGATCGGCACCTTACGTCGCGGTCCCGTCGATGAGCAGGCGTCGCGCACCGACCTTGCCCACCTCGGCGGTCGTCGGCGAGACGGCGTTGTCAGTGGTCGCCACTATGTTCAGTCGTGTCCCGCCGAAGTGGCGCGGAAGTCCCCTCTGATGCATAGGAGATGGTGCGTTGTCGGATTGGGAGAGGTCGAGCACGGCACGGGTGACAGCGCCCGCGCGGCCGCGGAAGCTCGCCAAGGTGCCCTTCGTCGAGCTGGCCGACGGACGCCTCCAGGGCGTGGTGTCCAGCGGCTCGGACATCGAGCGGGTCTACGTCTCGTCGGTCGCGGCCGGCACCTACGCGTTCGCCTGCAGCACCAACAACAACCGCCCCTGCGGCGGCGCGCGGGGCATGTTCTGCAATCACATCCGGGCCCTGATCAACGAGGCGGTACTGCAGTACGGCGCCGAGCGCGTCGCCCGCTATCTGAGGGTCGAGCTCGCGGACGGCGAGCCGAGCGGACAGACCATCGCCCACGTCATGGACAACACACGGCCGGCGCAGGGAGACACCAAGTCCGCCGCGCCCGTCTTCAGCCGGTTCCTGCGCCACCTGGCCTACCTCGAACTCGCCCCGACCACCGCGCCCTTGCCGGAGATGCAGTGGTTCCCGCCGACCAGGGCGGTGGCGTGATGCGCGCGGACCTCCTCTCCGACACCATCGCCGGGCTCGACGAAGCGCTGGCGGCCGTCGGCGCCTTCGACCAGGCTCTCGTCGCGGGCCTGCTGCGTCCGCAACCCGCCCAGGCCGCCGGTCTGACCGAGCTCGCGCACGCCGTCTCGGGGACACCACTGGCCGCCCGGGTCTCCGAAGCGGCGGCGAAGGCGGCGGCCGGAGCGGCGGGCGAAGACCACTTCGTCGCCCTCGCCGCCGCCCGCACCGCACTGCTCGGGTCCGTCCACGACGCACTGATGACCCGCGTCACGGAGGCCACCGGTCGTCCCCGCGGCGAGGAGGCCGTCCCGGTGACCGGTGGGCAGCAGGCGGCGAACCTGCTCGCCGCCGCCCGCGCCTGGCTCTGCGATCTCGCACGCACCGGATGGCAGGGCATCGACCACGAGGTGGTCTCCGGGGCGGCGCAGGTCGTCTCCGCGATGCTTCCGGACCCGTCCCTGCGCCGGCCGGCGACGCTCATCGACGGCTTCGCCGCGGAACTCGCCGCGTCCTGCCCGGGCTCCGCCCTGGAGAAGATCCCGGCACGCCGCTGGGGCGACCTCTGGTCACGCGGGATGCTGCTGACCCTGCCCGGTGCCGCCGACGCGCCCGCGCCGGGTACGGCCACGGGTCGTCTGCTGCCCCTGGGAGTCGACCTGCAGGAACACGCGACCGCGGCACAGGCCCAGGTCCACGCGGTGTTCGAACCCGCCGACGGCTCCGCGCCCGGCCTGGTGCGCGCCAGCGTGTCGGTGCCGAAGCCCGACACGGTCGTCGGAGCCGGCCTCTGGCAGCTGCTGCGCCCCCACATGTCGCTCCTGGCAGCCGTCGGTGAAGGCCGCTCGATGGAGCTCACCGACATGCCGGTCACCGCCGAGGGCGACCTGATCTGGAGCGACGAGCACGCCCGCCCGAGCGAGCCCGCCGACGCCTTCACCACCGCCCGCGTCGCCCTGCCCACCGCCACCGACCCGGTGACCACACCGCTGGACCGGCACCCGACGCGCATCGCCGTCCCCGTGTTCCTGGAGGGCTACGCCGCCCGGAAGGACGACGAGACGATGACGTTCACGGTCGCCGGACACGCTCTCGCCGTCGACATCGACCGCCTTCCGACCGCCGGCCCGCTCACCCCCGAGGCCGTCGCGACGTCGAACGCCTGCGTAGGGCTGCTCCGGTGGGACGCGGGAACGTATCGCGTCCAGCCCCTGGCCGTCGAGACGACCGTACGGAAGAAGCCCGTCGCGCTCCATGCCGGGGCATGGGCCGGGGGCACGGCCGACAAGGCCGGCGTCAAGGCCGAGAAGGCCGCCACCGACGCCGTGGCCGTGCTGCGGGAGCGCGCCGGAAGGCTGCTGCGGAAATGACCGACGCGACGACATCACCCCACTCCGAAGTGGACCCCCACGACAACCGCCGTCAGGTCCTGTACTGGCGGCTCCTCGCCCGGCTCTTCGACCCCGAGGAGCAGGCCACGCTGGAGTCGGCGAGCCTGGCCGTCGTCGAGGACATCGGTCTGCCGTCCGCGCTGCTGGACCCGGGAGCCTCCGTCGACTCGATCGTGCAGCGCCATCCGGAACTGGCCGCCGAGTTCGACGGTCTGATGGTCCCCGAGACCGACGACGAGGCCCGGGACCGGTCCGCCGAAGTACGGCGCGCGGCACTGGTGTCGAAGGTGCTGCTCAACGTCTTCGCCGCCGGCTCCGGCACGGTCACCGCCGGACAGTTGGCGCGCTGGCAGTCCGACGCGGGCTGGCTGGAGCGCGCACTCGGCTGCAAGCCGGGCGAACTGCGCGGCGGCCGCGCAGGGGCGGGATCCGGGGCAGGCGCCGCGGGACCCGGGGTCAGCCCGACCGGCACCGGCGGCCCGGGCACGACCCCCGACCTCAGCCGACTGATTCCGGCGATCGGCCCGGAACTCGGCGCGATCGAGGCCGACCTCGTCAAGCGGATGCGCCTGCGCGAGGTGCTGGCCGACCCCAGGCTCGCCGCGCAGCTGACCCCGAGCATGTCGCTGATCGAGCAGCTGCTTCGGGACAAGAACAACCTCTCGGGCGTGGCCCTGGCCAACGCCAAGTCCCTGATCCGCCGATTCGTCGACGAGGTCGCCCAAGTGCTGCGCACCCAGGTGGAGAAGACCACCGTGGGCGCGCTGGACCGCTCCGTCCCGCCCAAACGGGTGTTCCGCAACCTCGACCTCGACCGCACGATCTGGAAGAACCTCACCAACTGGAGCCCGGAGGAGGAGCGGCTGTACGTCGACCGCCTCTACTACCGGCACACCGCGCGCAAGACGACACCCCAACGGCTGATCGTCGTCGTGGACCAGTCGGGCTCGATGGTCGACTCCATGGTGAACTGCACCATCCTGGCATCCATATTCGCCGGGCTCCCGAAGGTGGACGTCCACCTGATCGCGTACGACACCCAGGCGCTCGACCTCACACCTTGGGTGCACGACCCCTTCGAGACCCTGCTGCGCACCAACCTCGGAGGCGGCACCGACGGCACGGTCGCCATGGCCCTGGCCCAGCCGAAGATCGCCGAGCCCCGCAACACCGTCGTGGTGTGGATCTCCGACTTCTACGAATGGCGGTCCGAGCCTCTGTTCGACAGCATGGCCGCCATCCACCGCTCGGGAGCCAAGTTCATCCCGGTCGGCTCGGTCACCAGCTCCGGCCGCGGCAGCGTCAACCCGTGGTTCCGCGAGCGTTTCAAGGACCTCGGCACGCCGGTGCTCTCCGGCCACATCCGCAAGCTGGTCCACGAGCTCAAGACGTTCCTCGCGTAGGCGTCTCGCCCGCTCAGTCACTTCTCACTTATTTGATTGCCCTTCAGAAAGGCCCTGTGATGTCCGACTTGTTGCGCGCCCCCGCCGAGATCAAGTTCGCCGAGGAACTGGACTGGCTGGAGTCCATCGACGACAACCCCAAGCCCTTCTCCTGGCGGCTGTCCCCGAAGATGGTCCGTCTGTTCATCCTGGGCTCCGAGCGTTCCGACGGCCTGGACCGGGAGATCTCGCAGAAGTGGTTCGGCGACCGCAGTTTCGTCGAGCGCTCCATCGTCACACTGGCCTCCGACCGCGGGCTGCTGCTCATCGGCGACCCCGGCACCGGCAAGAGCTGGCTGGCCGAGCTGCTGTCCGCCGCGATCTCCCGCAACTCCACACTGGTGGTGCAGGGTACGGCCGGCACCACCGAGGACCACATCAAGTACTCCTGGAACGTGTCCATGGTCATCGCCAAGGGGCAGTCGCGGGAGTCGATGATCCCCTCGCCGATCATGACCGCGATGGAGACCGGCGCGATCGGCCGTTTCGAGGAACTCACCCGCTCCACCAGCGACGTTCAGGACGCGCTGATCTCCATTCTGTCCGAGAAGTACATCTCGGTCCCGGAACTGGACAGCGACAACATCGTCTTCGCCCAGCCGGGCTTCTCGATCATCGCCACCGCCAACAGCCGTGACCGGGGGGTCAACGACCTGTCCTCGGCGCTCAAGCGCCGCTTCAACTTCGTACGTATCCCCGTGGTGACGAACAAGAAGAGCGAGGCGGAGATCGTCCGCTTCCGCACCGAGGAACTGCTGGGCCGTCACCAGATCGAGCTGGACGTGCCGCCGACCTTGCTCGACGTGCTGCTGCAGAGCTTCGCCGATCTGCGCGCCTCCGCGGCCGCGGCCGGCAGCGACGACGAGAAGCTGGAGTCCGCGCTGTCCACCGCCGAGCAGATCGGCGTGCTCGAGGACGCGATCCTGCACAGCAACTTCTTCGGCGAACGGGCACTGACCGCCCACACCCTGGCCTCCTCGCTCGTCGGGTCACTGGCCCGGCGAGAGCCCGAGGACCTGGCCATCCTCAACAAGTATCTGCACGGCGTGGTCGAGCCGCGCAGCAAGGAAGAGGGCGGATCCTGGCCGGAGTTCCTGGAGGGCGGCCGCGACGCGATCGCCACCCTGTCATGAGCGGCGCTCACGAGAGCACCCAGGACGGGTCCTTGAGCGGCACGCAGGAGAGCACCCAGGACGGGACCACGAGCGGCACGCGCAAGAGCACGCACGAGGGCACCTTCGAAGCGCTGCGCGCGCAGTTGCAGGGTGCCGCCGCGACGCTGGCCGACGGGCCCGACGCCCTGGGGGGCATCCTCCTCGGCATCGTCGAGGACGTCGACCGCGCGGTGCGCGAGCCCCTGGAGATCTTCCCCGTCTGCCACCACTCGCCTGCTTCCGCGCTGGCCATGGCACGCCGTCTGCGGGAGAAACAGCCGAAGGTCGTGTACCTGGAGCTGTGCGAGGACATGGCGCCGCTACTGACCGAACTGCGCAACTGCAGACTCCCAGTGGCGGTCCAGGCCTTCGCGACCGAGATCGACGGCTTCCCGGCCGAGTGGTCCCCGCTGTCGGTGGTCGCACCGATCACCGAGGCCTCCGCCGAGTACCAGGCGATCGCCTACGCACTGGACACGCCCGGCGTCGGACTGGTCCTCGTCGACCGTTCCTCGGACCACGTCTTCCAGTGGGACGCACGCGGTTCGCACGCCGGCGAGCCCGCCGACCCCGACGCCCCGCCCGTCGAGGAGGAGGCCGCGCTGCACGGCGACGCGGTCGGAGTGGAGATCGGCGACCTGCGCCCGCGCTTCGCCGAACTGGAGGAACACCTGCTGCGGCACGGCAGGGTGCGGCACTGGTCGGAGTGGTGGCACCAGTACGTCGAACTGCCGCTCGGCGACAGCGACCACGACACCTACCGTCAGGTGATGCTTCTGATCGGCAGCCTCTTCCGGCGCCTCGCACCCGGCGACCCGCACCGGGTGCGGGTGGACGAGGACCGCGAGCGCTACATGTGGACCAGGATGCGCGAGCACCTGACGGCGACCGGCACCGATCCCGACGACTGCCTCTACGTCTGCGGAGCCTTCCACGCGGCCAGCCGGGTCGAGGAGTTCGGCGTCCACGGCACCGACACCTTCGAGATCGCTCCGCGCAGCGCGACCAAGTGGCAGCACGGCCTGATCCCGTCCAGCCACGCGGCGATCGAGGCGCAGTTCGGCCTCGCCGCCGGTTCGGTGTCGATCGCCGCGACCGTCTGGGCGAATCATGTCAGCCGCACACGTGTGAAGCCCTACCGCCTGGAGGGGCAGGCGGGCGCGAAGAAGTCGAGGGCGAAGAAGACCGTGGCCGCGGTGGCTCCGGCACCGGCGCTCCCGCACGCGGACAAGCTGACCGGCTTCCTGCGGCGACCGCCCGTCCTCGACCGGCTGGACGAGGACGAACTGCTCGGCTGGTCCGTGGAGATCGTGCGGGCAGCGCGACGCAACGGCTACCTCGCCTCCACCGCCGACGCCATCGCCGTGTTCGAGACGTCGATCCTGCTGGCCGGGATGCGCGACCGGGCCAGGCCGACGCCGTACGACTTCCAGGACGCGGCTGTCACCTGTATCGAGAAGGACACCGTGCCGGGCCGGCGCGATGTGCGCCGGCTCGTGGAGATCATGATGGGCGGCGACCGGGTCGGCCAGGTCGGCTACGACGCGCTGCCACCGCTGGCGCGCGACGTGCACGACCGGCTCGCTCCGCTGAACCTGAAGCTCCAACAGCGCGGCGTGCAAAGGGCGTTGCTGAACATAGCCGCCCAGCCGGAACTGGAGCGGTGCTCCGACGTGCTGTGGATGCTCCGCAATCTGATGCCCCAGGGCGCCGCGCGGCCGATCATGGGCGAGCGGAAGCTCGGAGAGCGGTCGATCCAGGAGTCGTGGGACCTGGCGCTGGGCACCCACCAGCGTGCGCTCATCGAGCTCGGCTACGAGGGCGTCAGCATCGAACAGGTCCTCGAGCAGCGTCTGCGCCGGACGGCGTACGGTCCGCAGGCCACCACGGCGACGGTTCTGGGGACCGTCGAGGACGCGACGCTGTACCTGCGCAGCCGCCGCCTCGCGGACGAACTGGGCACCCGCGCCCTGGAGGTACTGGCGACCGAACGGAGCGTCGACGGCGCGCCTGAGGTGCTGCGCCGGGTGCGCCGACTGCTGGCGTACTACCGCACCAGCGAGCCGACGCTGCCCCCATGGATCGAGTCCTTCGTCAAGACCGGGTACGCGCACTACTGCACCCTGCTGCCCACGGCGTTCACCGACGAGGACGCCACCGTCCGCCACGTGGCGGCGATGCTGGGCTTCCTGTTCAGCATGGAGAGCCTGGCGCTGTCGCTGGGCTGCGACCGGACCCAACTGGAGCTGGCCGTCGGCCAGTCGCATCCGGCCGACCCCTCGAAGACGGCGCTGCTGTGGGCGGCGCAGACACAGCTCGGGAACCTCTCCCGCGCGGACCTTCGGACAAGGTGCGACGAGCTGCTCGGCAACCCTCTGGTGGTGCCCGCCTATCCGCGCTACCTCAGCGGCTTCGTACACGCCCTGGAGCCCGTCCCGGCCCTCACCGACTTCGTCGTGGAAGCGGTGTCGAACGCGTTCGGACGGCTGCCGGACCCGGTGCTCCTGCCCTGGCTGCCCACCCTGATCACCACCCTGCGCTCGAGCGGCACCGAGCTGGCCCCGCTGCTGATCCGGGAGGCCGGACGGATCTTCCCCGGCCGGCTGGCGGCGCTGGACGCGTGGGTGCCGCCGTGGCGGGCGCAGTCGGCGCCGGAGGCCCCGCCCTCGGCGCGGAGCGCGGACGACAGCCGCGGTGCCGCGCTGCTCGCCGCCCATCCGGCGACGTGCGACGCGGTGGCGAGCCTGCTGGGCTGTGACGGTACGTGGCGGACGGCGGCCCCCGGCCCGTCCGGGGCGGCGCTGCTCGGACTTCACCCCGATACGGCACTGGCATTGGAGGCGCTGCTGGCCGGCCCCTGACATCGGGTCCGGGACAACCCCGGCCGGGTGGCTATTCGAGTCCGAAGTCCCCCGAAATCGGTTGGAGTTGGAAGAGCCGAGCGGGGACGGTGTCGGCGAGGAGTCGGTAACCGGCCGGGTTGAGGTGGAGGTGGTCGCCGTCGTCGATCGCGGTCAGAAGCCGAGCCGGTTGCCGGGGGTCCCGGGCCGCCCGGTCGAAGTCGACGACGGCGTCGAAGCGGCCGCTCGTGCGGATTGGTTGACCGCCTGTCGGGAGGACGCCCGGTACCCGGCCGCGTCGTCGTATCCGGTGTCACCCCCGAAGGGGGTCAGGGTCGCCCCGTACACCTGGATGCCCTGTGCGTGCGCCCTCACGACGATCTGTTCGTAGGCCGCGATCAGATCCGCCGTGACCTGTTTCTGGGCTGCTTCGGTGGGCTCGGCGGTGCCGATGTCGTTGACGCCCTCGAAGACCAGCAGCCACGCGACACCACTCTGTGCGAGGACGTCACGGTCGAGTCGGGCGAGAGCATTGGGCCCGAGACTGTCGTGGAGCACGCGGCTGTCCTGCGTGAACGGCGCGGGCGGCATGTTGGCGGGTTCGGTGAGCTGCGGCATGGAGACCCAGGTGTTCACCCAATGCCCGTTCGACGGCTGATGCGTTTCAGTGGGGCGAGATGACCTGAGGTCGGCGTCCGCCGCCCGCACGGCGGACGAGGCAATCACGAAGGCGGCGGCGAGTAACCCCGCGACCACCAGGCTCACCGTCGACGATCTTCGATTCATGGACGTGCGCCCTCCGTGTTCCCGGGTCCCAGCGATGCCGGGTCCCAGTGATGCGGATGAGGAAGCTGAACCGGTTCAGTGGCGCACGCTGAGGCATTCCGCCGGGAGGCCGGCTGCGCTTCCCGGCCTTTCTGTACGGGGGCGGCTACAGGAGCGGCTATGGGTGCGGCTACGCGGCGGCTATGGGATCGCCCTCGGGATCGTTGACACACATCAGTGGGCGAACCTACGGTTGCCGGAACGTTCCGGCAACCCTTGCGCCGGGCCCCCGCGCGCGTGCGGCGTGCCGAACAGAAGCGAGCGACCCCATGGGCATTCCGTCCGCCGACTGGCTGGTACGGCCGATCGGTCCTGTCGACGAAGCCGAGGTGTCGGCGGTGCTCGCGCAGCGGTTCGGGGTGACGGGAACCGTCCACGACCTGGGGAGTCAGCAGGACCGCAACTACCGCGTGCGTACGGGGACGGGGGACTACGTCCTCAAGATCGCCAACCCCGCCTCGGACCCGGCCGCGCTGCGCGCCCAGTGTGCGGCCGTGGAGCGCCTGTCCGACGCGATGTCCGGGCTGCGGCTGCCGCGAGCCCACGCCGGCGTCGACGGCGAGGTGGTGCAGCGGTTCAGCGCGGGTGGCGTGGATCTCGTATGCCGTCTGCTGGACTATGTGCCCGGTGAGCCGATCATGGACAGCCGCCATCTCGCGCCACCGGTCGTGGCCAGGCTGGGCGAACTCGCCGGACGCTTGGTGGCCGGGCTCGCCGACTTCGCGGGCGCGGAGCAGGAACGGCCCCTGCTGTGGGACCTGCGCAACGCGCTCACCGTCGTCGAGACGCTCGCCCCCCACCTGCCCGACCAGGAACGGGCCGCCCGGGTACTGCGCGCATCCCGAGCCGCGCACACCCTGCTGGAGCCGTACGCGGACCGCCTGCCGGTGCAGGTGATCCACGGTGATGTCACCGACAACAACGTGGTCTGCGAACCGGCGCCGGACGGCCGCCGGATGCCGGTCGGTGTGATCGACTTCGGTGACCTCGGTCTCGGCTGGACGGTGGCCGAACTGGCGGTCACCTGCGCATCGGTGCTCCATCATCACGGGGCCGGACCGGCGTCGGTGCTGCCCGCCGTGCACGCCTTCCACGCGGTGCGACCTCTCGCGAACGAGGAAGTGGACGCGCTGTGGCCGCTGGTCGTGCTGCGGACCTCCGTCATGGTGGTGAGCGGCCAGTACGACACGCTGCTGGACCCCGACAACAGTTACGCCGCGGTGGCGCTGGACCGCGAGTGGGCGATGTTCGAGGCCGCGGTGTCCGTCCCGGCCGAGGTGATGACGGCCCAGCTGCGGCACGCCCTCGGCCGCCCGTCGGCGCAGCTCCTGCCGGTGGCCGAACATACGCTGCTGCCCGGCCTGCCGGACGACGTGGCGAGCCTCGACCTGTCCGTGTCGAGCGAGGAGCTGCACACGGGACGCTGGCTGGCGCCCGACGCCGAAACCGCCCTGGCCCGAGCCGCCCTGACGGCCGGACACACGGCGGTACGGACCAGGCACGGCGAATACCGGCTGACCCGCACCACCGTCGACGACTCCGTCCCCGCCGCGACCTGCGCACTCGGCGTGGAGCTCCACCTCGCCGGTCCGGCGGAGATACGGGCACCCTGGGCGGGCATGGTCACCCGGCACGGCGACACCGGCGTGACGCTGCACACGGGAGGCCTGGACCTGCTGCTGGACGGCGTCGACGCAGAGGTCCAGCCGGGTCCCGTGTCCGCCGGGCAACCGCTCGGAACGGTGGCCGCCCGCGAGGGCGTACGAGTGCTGGGCGTCCAGCTCTTCCGACCGTGCGCCACCGGGGGGCGACCGCCACGGTTCGCGGCGCCGGACCTGGCCGCCGGATGGCTGGAGGTGTGCCCGGACCCGGCCCGCCTCTTCCTCGCTCCCGACGCGTCGTCCTCCGCTCCCGACGACGCGCCGCGATGCGCCCGCGATGCCCAACAGGCCGTTGCGGAAACGGAGTTGCTGGAGCGGCGCGAACACTCCTTCGCCACCGTCCAGGAGCACTACTTCGAGACGCCGCCCCAGATCGAACGCGGCTGGCGGCACCACCTGGTGGACACCCGGGGCCGCGGCTACCTCGACATGCTGAACAACGTGACCATCCTCGGCCACGGCCACCCCGGGCTCGGCGAAGCCGTACATCGGCAGTGGCAGCGGCTGAACACCAACTCCCGTTTCCACTACGCCTCGGTGGTCGAGCTCTCCGAGCGGCTCACCGGACTCCTCCCGGCCGAGCTGGACACCGTGTTCCTGGTCAACAGCGGTTCCGAGGCCGTGGATCTGGCGCTCCGGCTCGCCTGGGCGGCGACCGGACGACAGGACGTGGTCGCGGTCGAGGAGGCGTACCACGGCTGGACCTACGCGAGCGACGCGGTGTCGACCTCGATCGCCGACAACCCGAACGCCCTCGCCTCACGGCCGCCGTGGGTGCACACCGTCGCGGCACCCAACTCCTACCGGGGCCGCCACCGGGGACCGCAGTCGCGGCGGTACGCCCCCGAAGCCGCCGCCATGATCCGTGAACTGGCCGACCAGGGGCGCCCCTTGGCCGCCTTCGTGTGCGAGCCGTACTACGGCAACGCGGGCGGCATGGCCCTCCCCGACGGCTATCTCCGGCAGGTGTACGAAGCCACCCGCGACGTCGGCGGACTGTGCGTCGCCGACGAGGTCCAGGTCGGTTACGGCCGGCTCGGCTCGCACTTCTGGGGTTTCGAACAGCAGGGCGTGGTGCCGGACATCGTGACCGTCGCCAAGGCGATGGGCAACGGGCATCCGCTGGGCGCGGTGATCACCCGGCGCGAGATCGCCGACGCCTACCGTACGCAGGGCTACTTCTTCTCCTCCGCGGGCGGCAGCCCGGTCAGCTCGGTGGTCGGGCTCACCGTCCTGGACGCACTGCGCGACGAGGACCTTCAGACCAACGCCCGTGAGACCGGCACCTACCTGAAGGACCGGCTCCTCGAACTGGCCGAGCGTCACTCACTGATCGGCGCGGTGCACGGCTCGGGGCTGTATCTGGGCGTCGAGTTCGTCCGGGACCGCGAGAGCCTGGAACCGGCGACCGGGGAGACGGCCGCGATCTGCGACCGGTTGCGGGAACTCGGCGTGATCGTCCAGCCGACCTCGGACCGGCAGTGCGTGCTGAAGATCAAGCCGCCGCTGTGTCTGACCCGGCGGAGCGCCGACGTGTTCGCCGATGCCCTGGACGACGTACTGACGCACGGCTGGTGACACGGGAGATGCCGAACCCCGGATCCGCGGCCGTGCCACCGCCCCGCCCCGGCACCCCGCCCACGATCGCCGACGTGGCGCGCGTGGCAGCGGTCTCCAAGACCACGGCCTCGGACGCCCTGCGCGGTCACGGCCGGGTGTCGGCACCGACTCGGGAAGCCGTGCTGGAGGCGGCCCGGCGGCTGGGCTACGCGCCCAACCGCAGTGCCCGCAGCCTGCGCACCTCCGTCACGGACACCGTCGCGCTCTACTTCCCGGAGTTCCTGACCAGCGCCGAGTACTCCATGGCGTTCGTGTTCGGGGTGGCCGAGCGGGCCGCGGGCGCGGGCCTGAACGTCACCCTGCTGTCCTCCGGCCATCTGCCGCAGCACGGCACGGCGCCGCCCCAGGTGGACGGGCTGGTGCTGTGCGACCCGGCCCCCGAGGACCCGGTGGTCCGGCACCTGATGAACACCGGGCTGCCGGTCGTGACGGCCGAGCGGTACGCCGGTGACCAGCAGCCGACCGGGGTGGTCCGCTCCGACCACGAGGCGTCGATGACCGAACTGCTGGACCATCTGCGCGACTCCGGTGCCCGGCGGCCCGCGCTCATCGCCTCCGAAGCCACCTCCGACTGGTCCCTCACCCTCCAACGGACCCACGCCCGCTGGTGCGCCGACCACGGCGTCCCCCTCGTCCTGCGCAAGGCGCCCGTCGGCGCCACCCCCGAGCTACTGCGGGGTATCGCGCGGGACCTGCTCGCCCAGGAACCCGGGATCGACGCCGTCGTGTGCGCTCCCGACGGCGCCGCCGCGGCCGTGCTGCCCGCACTGCGTGCGGCAGGCCGCACCGTGGGCGGGGACCTGCTGCTGGCATCCTGCGTGGACTGCTCGGCGATGCGGACGGCGGAGCCGCCGATCACCGCGATCGACCTGCGCCCCCGCTCGATGGGAGCCGAATGCGCCCGCCTGCTCTGCGAGATCCTGTCCGGCCAGACGTCACCGGGAACCGTGCGCACCCTGCCCGTCGAACTGAAGGTACGGGCGTCGACCCGCGCTTAGCGACGCCGTGGCAGCGGCGCGGGCCGCGCCGCTGCCACGGATACCAGTACACCTGAGCTTCCCGCAGGGGCGCTCAGCGATCCTGGGAGAGGGCCAGCAGCTCGGCGAACAGACCCCCGGCGTCGGCGAGTTCCTCGTACGTCCCGTGTTCGGTGATGCGGCCGTGTTCCATCACGATGATCCGGTCCGCGATCTTCGTGTTGGCCAGTTGGTGGGTGACCACGAGGGTGATCCGGTCGGCGGCGATGGCCTTGATCTGTTCGAGGATGGCGTGCTCGCCGCGGGCGTCCATCTGGGAGGTCGGCTCGTCCAGGATCAGCAGGTCCGGCCGCCGGTACAAGGCGCGCGAGCACACCAGGCGCTGCCACTGCCCGCCGGACAACTCGGTTCCGCCGAACAGTTCCCGAGCCAGCAGCGTGTCCAGCCCGTGCGGAAGCCCTTCGACCGGCTCCCGCATGCCGACGGCGTCCAGGGCCTGCCAGACCAGGGTGTCGTCGAGGGCGCGCGGCTGGCCCAGCGTGACGTTCTCACGGACCCGGAGCGGCCACTCGGCGAACTTCTGCGGTACCAGTCCGCAGCGCTGCCACACCTGGTCGGGATCCAGTCCGGCGAGGCCGGTGCCGTTCCAGGCGACGTGCCCCGCGTCGGGGAGGAAGATCCCGCACAACAGCCTGGTGAGCGTGGACTTCCCGGATCCGTTCTCCCCGACCACGGCCCAGATCTCGCCCCTGCGCAGGGTCAGCGAGACTCCGTCGAGGGCCGGAGCGGTCCTGCCCGGATAGCGGTAGACGACCTCGTCGAGACGGATCTCCTCGAGCGGGCCCCCGATCACCGACTCACCGCGCTTCGGGGCCCGTTCGGCGGCATGGGTGAGGAAGGTGTCCATGTCGGCCAGATACAGAGCCGTGTGGAACATCGCGGCACCGTGGATGACCAGTTGGCTCAGAGCGGCGAGCGTGCTCTGCACGGCGATCACCGCGGTCGCCGCGACGGCGGGCTCGACCTGGCCGGTGGCGGCCAGCCAGGCCAGCACGGCCCAGGTCGCCACGAGGAACACACCACCGATCGCCGAACTCGCCAGCACGATCCGCAGCATCCGCGGCGCCACGTCGAGCACACGCCGGTCGATGCGCTCGGAGATCGCCCGGTACCAGAACAGCAGATAGCCGGTCATGCTGTTGGCGCGGATCTCGTCCGTGTACTTGGGGGTCGTGGACCAATAGCGCATCATCTGCCGGACGTTGCGGTCGCCGACGTTGGCGTAGTGCGTTTCGTACGTGACTTTCGCGTGCAGCACCGCTCCCACCGCGGCCGGCACCACGGCCAGCAGGAGCAGCGGCAGCATCAGCGGGTGCAGTACGGACAGTACGCCGCCGGCGGTGACCATACGGACCGCGGCGGCGGTCAGCCGGGTTGCGTCCTGCACCATCACATGGCTGCGGACCACCCCCATCTCGGCGGCCTCCTGCCGGTCCGCGAACCCGTCGTGTGCCCGCGCCGCCGCTTCGACCCGGCAGACCGCTTCGACGAGCGCGCTGTCGGCGGCCGTGGTCAGACGGGGAGTGATCAACCCGTCCGCATACGAGGCGAGCGCACTCGCCACCCGTCCGGCACCGACCGCGGCGGTGATGACCAGGAGCGCGGGCAGCGCCTGCTGCAACCGCTCCGACACCGCCCCTTCGGCCAGGACCGGACGCATGGCTCGCGCCGTGTTGGCCAGCAGTACGGCGGCAGCCGCACCGGTCAGCAACTGGCAGGCCAGCAGGAGAAGGACAGCCCGGCGGTCGATGGCCCACGCCATCCGGGCGGTCTGCGCCAGCACCCGCGGCAACCTGGCGCACATCGCGCCGAAGGCCACCTCGTCGAGCGGGTTCCTGGCGTGCCGGCCCCCGTAACGGAGTTCGGCGGGCGGTGGGGGCGACGGCCTTCTGGTGGCCGTGACGGGGGACGGCACGGTCTCGGGGGGAGTGCCCTGCGGAGGTACGGTGCCATCTTTCACGGCGCACCCCCGCCCGCGGGGCCGGTGAAGGTGACGAAGGGCTCGCTCACGCGGCATCCCCCCGTTCCAGCCGGGCCAGGGTCGCGCGGCCGCGTTCGACGATCTCGGGATCGTGGTGGGGGACACCCCAGGAGATGGCGCTCGCGGCGTCGAGCGCGGCCAGACAATCCAGATCGACCACCGCCGGCGTGCCGGGCCCGGTGTCGACCCCCGTGCCATCGCCCTGGTGGGTCACTTCCCACACCCGGGACCCGGGCCGGGAGTGTGAGGCATCGCGTACGACGGTGAGTGGGCCGCGGACGCTCTCGGCCCACGCGTGCACGGTGTCGGGCAGTGTCTTCGAGCCGGGCAGTGTCTTCGAGTCCGTCATGCCCCCCACCTCGGTGCCCCGCATGAGGTATCCGCGACGGAGACGGCCACGGCGTCAACACCGTGCACAGTGGGCGTCACCACGGTCCGGGGCGCGGCGGCGGGCTGTTCGAAAGCGGGCCGGGTAAGGGCGGGAGCGGGGATGGGATTCACGGTTCCTCCTACGGTGACGGCGATGAGTGGGTGCCTCAAGAACGCACCTGATCAAGAAGCCGTCACGGGTGTAGGAGGGCGAATCTTCAGACGAATGTTCGAGTAACTATGCTGGACCTAGGGAGCGTTGGGTGATGCGGTCGTGATGTGGTGTTCGATCCACTCGCCCGAGGTGAGTCACCCGGTCGAGGGATTGCCCCGGTCGGGAACGTCACTTGCCGCTCGTGACCCGGGCGAGCCAGTCGATCAGGATGCGGTTGACGTCCTCGGGTCGTTCCTGCTGGATCCAGTGGCCGCAGTCGTCGAGGAGGTGGGAGGAGAGCAGACCGGGCAGGGTGGTGGGGTAGGCCGCGATCGCGTCGGCCAGCCAGGTGGTGGACGCGTCCCGGCCGCCGCCGATGAACAGAGAGGGCTGTGCGATGGGCGCACCGTCGTGGTCGGCCAGGTCCTCCCAGTCCCGGTCCATGTTCCGGTAGCGGTTCAGGGCCCCCGTCATCCCGGTCCGCTCGAACTCTCCCGCGTAGAGATCGAGGTCGTGCTCGTCGAGCCAGTGGGGGAGCCGCCCCGTGGGAAAGCGTTCGCGCTGCGCGCCCCCGGGGCTCACAAAGTGCGGGTCCGGCGCGCCGGGTGCGGACATGGTGTCGGCGGACAGCGCCGCGTACAGGCCCGCGAGCCAGCCGCGGACGTCGGGCTCGATCTCGGACTCGGCCCGGCCGGGCTCCTGGAAGTAGGAGACGTAGAACTCCTCGTCCCCGCCCATCTGCGCGAAGATCTCACTGGGACGCGGGCCGCCGCGCGGGGCGTAGGGCAAGCTGAGCAGTCCGACCGCGCGGAACATGTCGGGGCGGACGAGGGCGGAGACAGCGGCGATGTTCGCACCCCAGTCGTGTCCGACGACGATCGCGGAATCCTCACCCAGGGCTTCCACCACGGCGACGTTGTCCTCCACCAGTTCGAGGATCCGGTAAGCGGTCGGCGCCTCGGGCCTGGAGGAGCGGCCGTAGCCGCGGACGTCGATGGCGACCGCCCGGTAGCCGGCCGCGGCGAGTGCCGGAAGCTGGTGGCGCCAGGAGTACCAGGACTCCGGAAAACCGTGAACGAGCAGGACCAGTGGGCCGGTTCCCTGCTCCACCAGATGGATCCGCCCGGCGGGCGAGGGGACAAGACGGTGGATGCGGTCTGTTGTCGACGGCTGCGGCACGGATCCTCCCAGAGGGCTCAACGCGTGGCCGGTGCGGTGAACGGGCCGAAGCGGCCCGCTCACCTGCGGCCTCCGGTACTACCGTCGATCATGCGGCGGTCGGCGCGGCGCGTGCCAAGCCTGTTGCCGATACGGCAAAACCGGCCCCGTGGTCACATGGTCACGAGGCGCGTCGGTGATTGGCCGAACGCGACCTAGGTCCTGTCGTCAAATTCCCGTCGTCCGCCCGGAGGGCGGGCCCCGCGGCGTCAGGTGCGTGCTCTCGGCGTGCCGGGCACAGGCCCTCGTACTGGACGTACTTGGGTCTGTGCCC